>JAHYJD010000133.1 GCA_019429365.1 Bacteroidales bacterium
GGCGTTACCCGAAATGCCCACCAGGCCGCCCCAGGTACGGGTGCCAATGATGGTTCCAAGGTTTTTCTGGCGGAAGAAATAAGGGAAGGCATCGCCGCCCGAAGAGGAGTACTGGTTTATGAGCATGGCTTTCGGGCCGTCGTGGGCCACCCCGGGTGTGCGCATGGGATCGAGGCCGGCGCGATGCCAGTAAGCGAGTGTTTCGCGGTTAAGCAACTCGGTGATTGGGTGAGGGATAAAACCACCGCCGTTAAAGCGCTCATCAATAATCAGTGCGTCTTTGTGGTGATAGGCATACAAGCCGCGGTTTATTTCGCGGGTGCCCTCCGTTGAGGTATTGGGCACATGTATGTATCCGATGCGACCGCCCGATAGGCGATCCACCATTTCGCGGCGGGTCTCCACCCAGTCGTGATACATCAGCTCCTGCTCGTTGGCAATGGGCCGTATGGTATAGGTGCGGGCGCCATCGGCCGTGGGCCTGCTGTTTACGGTAATGCGCGTGGCTTTATCCACCCGGTTTTCAAGGAGTAGGTAGGGGTTGTCGGCAACGAACACCGGCTGGCCTTCAATGGCAATGATATAATCGCCTTCGCGGATGTCGATACCCTGTTCGGTAAGGGGTGAGCGGCGTGTGGGATTCCAGTTCTCGCCCTGGTATATCTTGGTAATGCGGTAACGGTTGTGCTGCAGGTCGGCACCCAGTTTGGCACCCAGCAGTCCGTTCTGCACCCTCTCAGGCCTTTCCCAGTCGCCGTAGTCCACATAGGAGTGGCCGGCGTTGGTTTCAGCAACCATTTCGCCAAACATGTAATCAAGGTCAAAACGATGGTTCACCGAAGGCATAAGCTTCAGGTAGCGCTCATAAAATCCGTCCCAGTCCACATTATGGATGTTGGCCACATAATAGAAGTCGCGTACAATGCGCCAGCCATCCCTGAAAATTTGCTCCCATTCCTTGCGGGGTTCAATTTTCATGGTCAGGTCTTTCAGGTCGAGCTGTCCGTCACCGGCTTTCTGGTTGGGCGCCAGGCTGGCCACTGCATATTCGCCGCGGTGCATATACAGAAACTTGCTGCCATCGGCCGATACGGTGGCGAAGCGAATGCCGGGCATGATCAGGTCATTTTTCTGTTCTTTTACATTGTAACGGTTAAAACCCTCGTTGTTGCTGTAAACAATGCCATCTTTCACGGCCTGCAGGCTGCCATAGCTGCCGGCGGGCATGGGGAAGGCCACAATGCGGTTTTCGGCTCCAGCAGGGTCAATGCGCACCACTAAATCCTTACTTGCATCGTTCCTGTCGTTGCTGGCAGCTTTTTCTTCCGTTTCTTTGGGCTCGAACAAGCGCGGGCTGTCGGCGGTAAGCGGAAGTGCGTAAATGCGGGTGGCGTTGGTATACAGGTAGTTGTCCTCGTAGCTCGAGCGGGTAAGGTTAAACGTGCGGTTCGAGGTAAAGAAGATGTACTGCCCGTCTTTTGAGAACACAGGGCTGCGGTCGCTAAAAGTATCGTCGGTAAGCTGAAACTTGTTGTCGGCACCGATTTCGTATACCCACACGGCGCTCTGGCCATTTTCGCTGTTTTTGGTATAGGTGATCCAGCGCGAGTCGGGCGAGAAACTGTACGAACGGATCTCGTCGGAGGTGGCGCGGTCAACCCTTACCAGGTTTCCGGTTTGCACATCGAGCAGCTGCAGGTACATGCTGCGGTCGAAGAAAGCCAGGTAGCGGCTGTCGGGCGACCAGTCGGCCTGGTACTTCCAGCCTTTGGAGTTTTGGGTGATCTGTCGCGGCTGTGCACCCTCATTGTTTTCAAGCAGATATACCTCATATTCGCCCGAAGCGTCAGAGTAATAGGTAATCCACTTTCCGTCGGGCGACCACTGCGGATAAATTTCGCGCACGCCCTGGGTGTTTGTAAGGTTACGGATGGTGCCGGGGCCGGCAGGTACCGAAAAGATATCGCCGCGGGCATCAAACAACACCCGGTTACCCGAAGGAGAAAGGGCCACACTGTGAATGTTATCCTTCACATTTTTGAAATAGGGCAGGGTATTGGCATTGTCGAAATGGATGTTTACCACCACGCGCTGCTGGGTGCCCCGGTCGAGGTCAAGCTTGAAAAGTTGTCCGCCGCTCTCATAAACCAACAGGTTGTTGGTTCCGGCAGGCCACATCACGTCAAACTCATTGTGGTGGGTGAGCTGTGTAACTTCTTTGGTGTTCAGGTCGTAGCTGTAAATGTTGAGCCACAGGTCTCGGTCGGAGGCAAAATAGATCTTGTTGCCATGCCAGTGGGGAATGTGGTCGGTGCCCACCCAGTCGGTGATTTGCTCCGACTCGTTTTGCTCCAGGTCGTAAGTCCAGATGTTGCTTGCACGGCCTCCCTTATAACGTTTCCAGGTACGGAATTCGCGGTCGGGCCATGTGAAGGCCATCTTCTTGTTGTCGGGCGATAGCACGCCGAAACCGCCATAGGGAATGGGCAACTCCTCTTCGAAGCCGCCATCGATGCTCACCAGGAAGTATTTGCTCATGCGGTCACCATACTCGGTGCGGTTGCTGCGAAACAGCACCTTCTTGCTGTCGGCGGTCCAGCCAAGGGGCAAATTGTCGAAGCCGCCGCGTTGTGGCATGGGGCCTACGTCATTGTAATAGGTGAGCTGCTTTGGTGTACCGCCTTGCGAAGGCATTACGAAAATCTGGCGGGTGCCGGTGTATTCGGCCGAGAAGGTGATCCACTGCCCGTCGGGCGAGAGTTTAGGGAATAGCTCCAGCCCCTTGTGAGAAGTGAGCCTGTGGGCATCGCCGCCCGTGGCAGGCACCGTCCACAGGTCGCCGGCATACACAAATACGATCTGGTCGCCGCTAATGTGCGGATAGCGTATCAGGCGGGCGTCGTCGAGGGCCATGGCGCCCTGGAACACAAACAGCAGGGCGGCCATAAGCATGATCTTCTTGAAAAAATGGTTCATGATTTTGGTCAGGATTTAATGAGAATAATTTGGATAATATGTTTTAAGGGGTAAAGATATTAAAAGCGCAGGAAAAGATAAAAAAAGACCGCAGCGGAGTAAGGTCCGCTACGGTCTTTGACATTTTTCCCCGAAAGGGGTTTAATTAATTAAAAAATTATCTGAGCAGGCCGCGCTGACGCAGCAGGGGCTCCACTTCGGGCTCGCGTCCGCGGAAGTTGACGTACAGTTCCATGGGGTCTTTGGTGCCGCCACGTTCCAGGATGTTCTTGCGGAACGAAAGAGCTGTTTCTGCATCGAACAGGTCGCCGGTTTCGCGGAAAGCCTCATAGGCATCAGCATCGAGGATACCCGACCATAAATAGCTGTAATAGCCTGCCGAATAGCCCCAATAGAATGCATGCTGGAAATGCGTGCTTCCATGGCGGAAGTGGATCTCGGGCATCATATTGTACTTGCTGATGGTGCGCTCATCGGTAATGCTGGCCACCTCAGAAAGCTTATCGGCGGGATAAGGTTCGGTAATGGTGTGATACTCCATGTCGAGTAAAGCAGAAGCAATAAACTCCACGGTGGCGAAACCCTGGTTGAAGTGGCCGCTTTCAATGATTTTGTCCATCAGCTCCTGTGGCATGGGTTGGTCGGTTTCATAGTGCAGGGCAAACTCCTTCATCACTTCCGGGTCTTTGGCCCAGTTTTCCATAACCTGTGAGGGAAGCTCCACAAAGTCGCGCGACACGTTGGTGCCGGCCAGGCCGGGATAAGTCACATCAGAAAGCAGTCCGTGAAGGGCATGTCCGAATTCATGGAAGAAGGTGGTCATTTCATCGTAGGTGAGCAACGAAGGCTGATTTGCCGTGGGAGGGCTGAAGTTGCATACAATGGTGATAACGGGGTGAACGTATTTTCTATCCTGGCCAATGTGCTGCGAGCGGTAGCTGTTCATCCAGGCGCCGCCACTCTTGCTTTCGCGCGGGTGGAAGTCCATGTAAAGGATGCCGCGGTGGCTGCCATCGGCTTCGAGCACTTCCCAAACGGAAGCGTCGGGGTGGTAAGTAGGCACATCGGTGCGCTCAATGAATTGGAGACCCCAAAGCCTTTCAACTACCATGAAAATCCCATCGCGCACAGTATTCAGTTCGTAATACTGACGGATCTCTTCTTCATCAAGGTCGTACTTTTCCTTGCGTACCTGCTCGGCATAATAACGCCAGTCCCAGGCTGCCAGCTGGTAATCACCACCACGGGCATCGATCAGTTCCTGCATCATGGCTGCTTCTTCTTTGGCAATGGGCAGGGCATAATTCCAAAGCCTGGTAAGGAATGAGCTTACAGTTTCAATGTCTTTGGCCATGTTTTCTTCGAGCACAAACTCGGCATGACTGCTGTAACCCAAAAGGTTGGCGCGCTCCAGGCGCAGGTTCACCATCTCGCCGATGATGGCATTGTTGTCGAACTCATTGCCGTTGTTGCCGCGGTTAATAAAGGCCTGCTGCATTACCTTGCGCAGCTCGCGGTTTTCGGCATACGAAAGGAAAGGCATTACGCTGGGGTTCTGCAGGGTAAACACCCATTTGCCCTCAATGCCCTGGGCAGCGGCGCGCTCAGCAGCACCATCAATCACTGATTGCGGCAGCCCGGCCAAATCGGCTTCGTTATCAACCACCATTTTGAAGTTGTTCACCTCGCCAAGAACATTTTGTCCGAACTGAAGTGAAAGGGTGGCCAGCTTCTGATTGATCTCGCGGAAGCGATCCTGCTTTTCTTCGGGCAGGCCCGCACCATTACGAATGAAGTTTTTGTAGGTAAGCTCGAGCAGACGCATTTGTTCGTCGGTGAGGCTCAGGTTATCCCTTTGCTCATAAACAGCTTGCACCCTGGCAAACAAGCCGGGATTCAGTGTAATGTTATCGCTGTGGGCCGACATTTTCGGGGCCAGGTCCTGGGCAATGGCTTCCAGTTCGGGGCTTGTTAATGCTGAGGTGAAGTTGTAGAAAACATAAGAAACCTTGTTGAGCAACTCACCGCTATAGTCGAGTGCAGCAATGGTATTCTCAAAGGTCGGCAGGTCAGGGTTGTTAACGATGGCATCGATTTCAGCATCGTGCTGAAGCATGCCTTCTTCCATGGCCGGTGCAAAGTGCTCGTTTTCAATCAGGTCGAATGGCGGAACGCCAAAAGGGGTGGTGTATTCGCTCAAAAACGGATTGTCCGTTTTAGGCTCACCACAGGAGGTAAACATCATCATAGGTGCTAATAATAAAAACAGATACTTCTTCATTTGTTTATGATTTTGATTTAAGTGTTGGGTAATGCGTAAAATGAAGGCGCAAAGATATGAAAACACAGCTAGTTTAACAAGCTAAACGACTGCAAACAAAATATTTAAACAATTTTTTACGATGGAGGTCAGCGTTTGGAAATACAGGTAATGTTCACCATTTTTCCTGCCATGCAAATACTCATCATGTCGGTGGCTTCGGAAAAAGTGATTTTCACCTCCATGCCATCCTGCAGTTCCAGGTCGTACTCATGCAGGTTTACCGGCTCCAGGCGCTGCCCGTCTTCAAGCTCAAAAAGCCAGCGGCAGCCATCCAGGCCGGCATAGTCGCGCAGTACGGCATTTTCGCCATCGGGGCATTTGTCGGCAGGGCAGCCGGCCAGCAGCAGGGCCGCGCCGAGCAGAATCAAGGGAAAGAGAATTTTGGGCTTCATAAGGTTATGGATTTAAGGTTTCAGGCTTCAACTTTCAAGTTCAGGTTCGGACTCCCCCTTTGGAGGTAATGGTGCTAACTTAATGCTTTTATTTGTATTTACTATACTTGCCTTGCTTTGTTTTTCTAGGATAATGTCGATCTGGTTTTCTTTCTTGAAGCATGCATTTAATTATCAGAAGCCTTACTTC
>JAHYJD010000021.1 GCA_019429365.1 Bacteroidales bacterium
TTTGATTTGAGATTCACGATTTAATCCGTGATTATCCGTTGCATCCGTTTCATCTGTGTTCCATTCTTAATAAAGATTTTCCAAAAAATTCGGGTTCAACAAATTCAATCATTTTTTACTAATAGTTTTTTGAATGTTGCCTGACGCATTACACCTGGAAATAGAAACAGTCCTCAGGGAAAACACCTTTCTGCACCACACCATTACCAAGTTTACACCGGTAGGTGGCGGATGCATCAATGATGCGCATGTGGTGACTACTGACCGGGGAAGTTTTTTTGTTAAATACAACCACGCACGCCGCTATCCGGGTATGTTTGAAGCTGAGGCACGAGGACTTGAGGTGCTAAAAAATGCAGCAGAACTTTCTGTTCCGGAGGTCGTTGGCACTGGCCAGGCAGACGATCGGGCTTTCCTGATTTTGGATTATATCGACAGCCGGCCACAGGAAAAGAATTTCTGGGAAAATTTTGGGCGGGGACTGGCCAGGTTACATAAACATTCAAACCAGCATTTCGGGCTCGAACATTCTAATTATATTGGCAGCCTGCCGCAGCGCAATGCTTTCAGAGAAAGCTGGACCGAGTTCTTTGTCAACGAACGCATCCGCCCGCAATTGCACTTTTCCCGCGAAAGCGGAAAAACGGACAAAGACCTTGAAAAGAAATTCGAACGCCTCTTTGCCCGCCTGGGCGAGTTTTTCCCTGCAGAGCCCCCTGCCCTGCTGCATGGCGACCTCTGGAGCGGCAACTATATGACCGGCAGCCATGGCGAAGCGGTGATCATCGATCCGGCCGTGTATTTTGGCCACCGCTACATGGACCTGGGCATGTCGAAGCTGTTTGGCGGCTTTGCGCCGGAATTTTACAGGGCTTACCATGATGAGTATCCGCTGGATCCCAACTGGCAGCAAGGCATTGAAATTGCCAACCTCTACCCGTTGATGGTGCACGTTAACCTTTTTGGCGGCGGCTACCTGGGGAGTGTGAACAGTATCCTGGGAGGTTTCTGAATTTACCTGCGGCCTTCCTCCTGCCCTGCTTCGCTCAGGCGAAACCACACATGATGCTCGTTCTGGCCCATCTCCACCAGTCCGGCGCTCATAAGGTTCACTAAAATGTTTTCGGCCTTGTAGCGCGGCAGGTCGGCCAGGCGTGAGAATTGGCTTAAGGTTATGAAAGGGTGGGTGTTGAGATAGGATAGTAATATTCTTTCGCTGTCGGAGTATTTGATTATGGTGCCCTGCTCGCTGTTCTGCCGCTTCCAGAGTTTGATTTGCAGGGGAGTGGCCAGGATGTTTTGGTCGCCCACGCGCACATAAGCCATCCAGCGGTCTTCCTCGGTAAGGACAAAGGCCGGTTTTACCTTTAATGCCGGCACATCGATTTCGAGCACCTGCTTGCCGTCGATGTTCCAGGGGCGAAAAGCAAAGTGGATCTCCGGCTTGCAATACATGCCGGCTGCCGCTTCTATCATGTGGTATTCCTCTTCGGTGCGCACCCCGGCAATCACGCCATTGTCCTTCACGCCAATAAGCAGCTTGCCGCCATCGGTATTGGCAAAAGCCACCAGCGTGCGCGCAATCTTGCGGCTGTCGTTTACCTGGAACTTAAAATCGAGCTGCTGATGCTCGCCCTGGGTTATGAGGTTGTGTATGTAACGGGACATTTCTGAGACTTGAGTGACTTTAGTGAACGTAGAGAAAGAGGGAAGAATTACCAGGACCATTTTTCGGGTTCGATGATCATGTTAACAAGCATTCCTATTATGTAATCGTATTTTTTATCCAAGGTATTGTATGTTTCTTGGTTTAAATACTGGCACCTAAAGGCATATTGTAGCCAAACCTGGGTTTCTGCAGCTTCTCCTTCTGCATCAGAAAGTTTTGCAATAAATGATTTGGGATATCTTCGTTTTCTGAAAGCCTCCGCAATGTTTCCTGAAACAGATCTTGAAGATCGCCAAATCTGGCTGGTTAAAGAATATTCTTCATTCTTTGGAAATGTTTTGCTGATTTCAAAGATTTCCATGCCCGCTTCAAAAGAAAGTTGAAAAACCCTCAAATCCTTATGCGTTCTGATTTTTTCCATTATTAATATTTATTACATTTTCTCTCTTTCACTTTTTCTCTTAAATCACTTAAGTCGCCTACCTCTCCCCTTCACGCTCTCTGCCCTTCCCCCAGTTTAAATTCTTCCACTACGTTGTAAATGGGGCCTTGGGGGCGGAGGAAGCTTTCCATGAGAAAGAAGGATTCGGTGCGGATGGTGGCGAAGGTTTCAGCGCTGTATTCGCTTTCGAGGGTGCGCAGGGTCAGGGTATCGGAAATGCTTTTAATGCGGCCGATGGTTAAATGAGGGGTAAATAATTTTTTGTCGGGCACATAACCCAGGGGTTCCAAATGTGTATTGAGGCTATGATAGAGGGCGGTCAGCATTTTTGCATTTCGTATGCCCAGCCAAATCACATTGGGCTGGCGCAGGCTTCCGAAGGTGCCACAGCCCTCCACGGTGAAGTTGAAGGGCGGCATTTCGAAGGCACTCAGGTGCAGGGCTTCCTGTATGGCCGGAATATCCTGGCTGGGCGTATCGCCAAAAAATTTAAGGGTGAGATGCAGGTTCTGGGGCGAAACCCAGCTGATGCGTGCTTCGGCCAGCTCCTGGCGATAAGCGTTGATAACCTCCTCAATAGTTTCATTCACAGGTACTTTAACGGCACAGAAAAGTCTTTTCATGTTAGAAAAAATTTATTTTGTCATTTCAGGAAAAGCTGTTAATTTTGCAAACTACAAACGGGGAATTAGCTCAGTTGGCTAGAGCGTTTGGCTGGCAGCCAAGAGGTCATCGGTTCGAGCCCGATATTCTCCACCCGAAGCCCGGCTTTTTAAAAAGAGCCGGGTTTTTTTATTGGTTTTCCTTCCAGCGTTCTCCGAACGACTTTGGCGCCACCCTGGGCAGTTCGCGCCGGGGACCCCACAACTTTCCGAAGAACAGCCGCATGCCAAAGTTTTTCACGCCGGCGCCAGGCATATCGAGCCACTGGCGTTTGCTCATGAACCTCTTATATCCCTTCATACCCCATTTTTCCCATTTGGAAACCAGGCCCTGGCGTACGCTCAGATTGCGGTTTTGAAGCAGCTGGTGGTGCAGGTCAATATTTACGGGACACACTTCGGTGCATTTGCCGCACAGGCTCGAAGCATAGGAGAGGTGCTTGTAGTCATCAAGTCCACGCATATGGGGGGTGATCACCGCGCCAATGGGTCCCGAATAAACTGTGCCGTAGGTATGCCCGCCAATGTTACGGTAAACCGGGCAGGCGTTGAGGCAGGCCCCGCATCGTATACATGCCAGCGCGCGTCGCTGCGGAATTCGTGAAAGCAGCTCACTGCGGCCATTGTCGATCAGCACCACATACATCTGGGCGGGACCGTCGGCTTCATCGCGCTTGCGGGGGCCGCTCACCAGGGTGTTGTAAACGCTGAGCTGCTGCCCGGTGCCATGGGTGGCCAACAGGGGCCAGAAAAGGTCCAGGTCGTCGATGGTGGGTAATATCTTTTCGATACCGGTTACAACAATGTGAATGGGGGGCATGCTCATCGACAACACCCCGTTGCCCTCGTTTTCGGTCAGGGCCACCGCACCCGTGCTGGAAATCAAAAAATTAGCGCCTGTAATGCCCGCCTGGGCTTTCTGAAACTTCTCGCGCAGGGTGGTGCGCACAAAATCAGTGATTTCGGCCGGGGTCGAATCTTCGGGCAGGCCAAACTTTTCGTGAAAGATCCGGGCCACATCGCGGGCCGACTTGTGCATTACCGGTGTTACAATGTGGTAGGGCTTTTCGTTGCAAAGCTGCACTATGTATTCGCCCAGATCGGTTTCCAGGGTTTCAATGCCGTTTTTTTCGAGAAATCCTGTCAGGTCGATCTCTTCGGTGACCATGGATTTTGACTTGACCACCAGCTTCACATAATTCTTTTCGAGTATTTCGAGCACGGCCCGCCGTGCCTCGTCCACATCCTGTGCCCACAGCACCTTACCACCATTTCGGATAAAATGATATTCAAAATCCTTCAGGTGGTCCTCCAGGTTTTCTATGACACGGTGCTTGCGTATGGCCGCACGCCGCCGCGCCAGGGCCAGGTTGGCGTATTGCAATTTTCCCTTTACCACAGCTTCATCATACCGGCCAATGTTAAAGGCAATGGTAGCCCGGTGGTCCAGGTCAAAGGCCTTGGTTTCGCTATCTGTTAAAAACTGTGTTTGCGTCTGTGTCATTAATGCTAATTTTGCTCAAAGCGCAAGGCGCTAAAGCTCTTCATCAGGCATATCTTCCATGCCTTCAATATCCTGGTCGAAGTCGTCGTTTTCGTCTTTCCAGGCAATTTTGCCTATGCGGCGAGTATGGCGGCCGCCATCGAAATCGGTTTTCAGGAACATATCTGTAATTTGCAGGGCTACATCTTCAGAAATAAAACGTGCGGGCAGGGCCAGCACATTGGCATTGTTGTGGGCGCGGGCCAGGCGTCCCAGCTCCACTTTCCAGCACAGGGCCGAGCGAATTCCCTGATGTTTGTTGGCAGTCATGTTTACGCCATTTCCACTGCCGCAGATTACTATTCCAAAATCGTGCTTACCCTCCTCAATGGCAGAGGCAAGCGGATGTACCGCATCGGCATAGTCGGCACTTTCTTCCGAATGTGTGCCGTAATCCTTTATTTTACAGCCCTTTTCAACCAAAAAAGGAATGAGGCGCTGTTTCAGCATAAAACCCGCATGGTCGCAACCAAGGGCAACCCGTAAGCCGTTTGTTACCATTGTTAATAATATTTTTTGAAGTGTATTATAAGCAAAGCTACAAAGAAATTGTACAAAATTAGTTTTTAATTACTTATGCCATATCCGCTTAAATGAGAATGAAAAACGCGCAAGGCTTACCTATTCATTTTCAACAAACTGCTGTTTTCAACAGGGCATTGTTAATAAATAAGGGTATGCCTACTGATTCTTTCTCATAAAAAAACTTGCAAAATTTAAAACCCTTTATCGATGAAAATTTCCATGAAAAAACAAAACAATTTATGGGGTAATTTTTGAAAACATCTTCACAATTTTTTAACAAAAACCACCCGGAAAACGGGTGTTAATAAACCCTTTTTTATAAGCATGAGATCGTTTTAACAAAGTGTGAATAACTCTGTAAAAAACTGATAACGAGCATTGTAAAACCATTCAGGCTGTTAATAGTCTGTTAAATAATTTTGAAAACCAGCTTTGTCAAGTTTTTTGGCAAAATTTTATTCACTTTATCAACAGCATAAATAACAACAATATTTATTAAAAAAATTAATATCAATAATATTTATGTTGATGGGGAAATTCGTTAAAAAATTGGAAAAAAGTACATTTTTACTTTTATACTGCAGGGCTTCGCAATATTGGCGATTGGATAATTAAAAAAAAATAGTAAATTTGAAAATTCTTAGAATTCAAGTTTTTTTAAACCTTTAAACAAGTAATAACTGACTTAAACGTATTGGGTTTTAAGCAGTGGCATTGTTTTAATTTTTTAAACGAAGAGACATGGCAAAAATTAAAATTCTGGTTGTTGAAGACGAAAGTATTGTAGCCAAGGATATTCAGAATAGTCTGAAAAAACTGGGTTATCAGGTACCTACCACTGTTAACAGTGGAGAAAAAGCCATAGAAGAGATTGAGGATAATCGTCCTGACCTGGTGCTTATGGATATTATGCTTAAAGGCCAGATGACCGGTATTGATGCTGCCAATTTGATCAAGGAGCGTTTCGGAATTCCGGTTATTTTCCTCACTGCCTATGCCGACGACAATACGTTAAGCAAAGCTAAGATTACCGAACCTTATGGCTACATTATCAAGCCCTTTAAGGAAAAAGAGCTGCAGACCACCATTGAAATGGCGATCTTTAAGCACGAAAAAGACGAGACGGTGAAGAAAGAGCGCGATCTCTATCATTCTATCATTGAGAATAAGGAGTCGAAAGACAGCATTTTTGTTCGTGCCGATTATCGCCTCAACAAGATTAATTTCGACGATATTTTCTATGTGGAAGCTTTGAAAGACTATGTTGTGATCAACACTTCCGACAACAGCTACACCACGCATACCACCATGAAGGAAATGGTGCGTATTTTGCCCACTAAAGATTTTGTCCGCATTCATCGTTCGTTTATTGTGAATATGAACAAGATCTTTTCCATCAAATATCCTGACCTGGTAATTGAAGGTAAGATGAAGGTTCTGCCCATTGGCGGTTTATACCGCAAAGAGCTTTATAGCAGGCTGAACCTGATTTAGGTTAATACTTACTTATATTTATGACCCCTTCTCTGGTAAAACGGAAAAGGGGTTTTTTTATTCGGCCAGTTCCAGGTTAAGTTCTTTTCTGACCAGGTCGGTGCTTTTTATCCGGATTTTTACCGGGCTGCCCAGCTTGTAAACCTTTCGTTTGTTGTGGCCAATTACCTGGAAGTTATCTTCGTCTAGGTAGTAGTAATCGTCGGCCATATCGCTCAGGCGTACCATCCCTTCCACTTTGTTTTCCTTAATTTCCACAAAAATGCCCCATTTGCTCACGCCGGAAATCAGTCCTTCGAACACCTGGCCTATCTTGTCGGCCATAAATTCTACCTGCTTCAGTTTTATGGAATCGCGTTCTGCATCCTGCGCTTTCTTTTCCATGTCAGACGAATGTTTGCACAGCTCTTCAAAATGTTCGGCAGGGGCACTGGGCTTTCCATTGGCGTAGTCGAACAGCAGGCGGTGGGCCATCATATCGGGATAGCGCCTGATAGGGGAGGTGAAGTGACTGTAATAGTCGAATCCTAGTCCATAGTGGCCAATATTATGGGTAGAATATATTGCCTTTGCCATAGAGCGGATGGCCAGGGTTTCGATGAGGTTTTCTTCGCCTTTGCCCTGGGCATCTTCGAGGAGTTTATTGAACGACTGGGAAATGTTTTTTCGGGTGTCGGTTTTTAACCTGTAGCCCAGCTTGGATACAAATTCTGAAAGAGTGGTGAGTTTTTCCAGATTAGGCAGGTCATGGATGCGATACACAAAGGTTTTCGCCTTTTTATTTACCCTTGGTTTTCCAATCCGTTCGGCAACGGTGCGGTTGGCCAGCAGCATAAACTCTTCAATGAGCTTATGGGCCTCCTTTTGCTCCTTAAAATACACCTCAATGGGCTTGCCTTTTTCATCGAGATTAAATTTTACTTCCTTCTTGTCGAAAGAAATGGCGCCATCTTTCATACGGCGGTCGCGAATAATTTTTGCCAGTTGGTTTAGGCTTAGAATGGCCTCGCTGTGTTTTCCTTTTTCTTCTTCAATAATTTGTTGGGCCTCCTCATAACTGAAGCGTGCATCGCAATTGATAATGGTTTTGGCAATGCGCGATTTTAGCACCCGGCCTTTTTCGTTTATGTTAAAAATAACAGAATAACAGAGCTTATCAGTGTTAGGATTTAATGAACAAAGCTGGTTTGAGAGTTTTTCGGGCAGCATAGGAATGGTGCGGTCCACCAGGTAAATACTGGTGGCGCGGTTTATGGCTTCTTTTTCAATAATGCCTCCCGGGCGCACGTAATGGGTTACGTCGGCAATATGTACCCCAATTTCCCAGAGATTGTCTTCCAGGGGTTTCCACGAAAGTGCGTCATCAAGGTCTTTGGCGTCATGCGGGTCGATGGTAAACGTAAGCACCTGGCGAAAATCTTCGCGCTTATCAATTTCCTGCTGGGTAATTTCGCCGGGAATTTTCTCCGCAGCCATTTCTACCTCCTTTTCGAAGCGTGCTGGTAAGCCATACTGGGCAAGGATGGCATGCATTTCCACTTCATTTTCGCCTGGTTCGCCAAGCACCTCAATGACTTTTCCGAAAGGGTTTTTGGCCGGAGGAGCCCAATCGGTGATTTCTGCAATAACTTTTTGTCCGTTTTTTGCCCCATTTAAATGCTCGAGCGGAATAAAAATATCTACCGGCATGGTTTTACTGTCAGGCAAAAGAAAGGCAAACTGCTTGCTCAACTGAATAACTCCCACCCAATTCTTGTTGGTTCGCTCCAGCACTTCAATAATTTCACCTTCGGTTTTATGGTTTTTCCTTTTAGGAAAAAGGCGCACTTTTACAATATCGTCGTGTAGTGCATATCCCGTATTGTTCGATGGAATTAAAATGTCTTCAAGCATTTCATCGCTTATGATATAGGCCTTTCCGGTTTGTTTCATATCTACCCGGCCCGTAATAAAGGGACCCATTTTTTTCTGCTTATCTGCATATAACGGACTCAGTTTAAACTTTCCCTGATATGCTTCAATCAGAATGTTTTCCTTGGCAAGGTTATATAAAACCCCGGAAATAAATTTTCGGTTCTCCTGTCCTTCGTTGCCAAGGGCTTTGGCTACTTGCTTATAGTTATATAATGAATCGCTGTTTTTGTTAAAAAGGGCAATAATTTGATCCTTTAAACCGGCCTTAATGCTTTCTTTTTTCTTCTTCATTGTATTTTGGCTTGAAAATGGTTTTGTATCATTTTAAAGTTTTGAGCGTTATTACTTCAAACCAACGAAGTCAATAACTTTGCAATTTAAGGTTTTTTGGGCTGAAAGCCCCTTAAAATTTTGTAAATTTAGGATTCTGATCAATATGGAGTTAGATTTTTATGGCTGGAAATTTTGATATTCTTCTTGAAAAACTCGACCGGTTTATCAGGCGATATTACCTTAATTTGTTGATTAAGGGGAGTTTGCTTTTTGGAGCAGGGTTTTTGCTTTTGTTTCTTGGTTTTTCGCTGCTCGAATATTTTGGCTATTTCGGCACCGGGGTGCGTTTTGTGCTTTTTTACGGATTTTTGCTTTTCAATGTCCTTGTTTTAATTCGTTATGTGGCGAGGCCACTGGCTGGTTTTCTTAAAATCGGGAATAGAATAGATACGACTGACGCCGCACAAATTATTGGTAAGCATTTTAAGCATGAAATACGCGATAAAATTACCAATGCCCTGCAGCTCAGGCATTATATGGAAGAAAATGCCGAAAGCCGTGAACTGATAATGGCTGGTATCGATCAAAAATCTTCTTTTGCCCTGAAGGTACCTTTTGCCGATGCCATTGACTTAAAAGGAAATAAAAAGTACCTGCCTTTTTTCCTGTTTCCGCTGGTTTTGATATTCGGTATTTTGCTTGTTAGGCCGGCTTTTGTGGTTGAACCCGCCAGTCGCATTGCCCGTTACGAAATGCATTTTGAGAAACCTGCTCCTTTTTCTTTTGCTTTTGAAGGCGATCTGCAGGGTTTTCAGGGTGAAAACCTGACCATCCTTGCGCGCAGTCAGGGTGCTATTTTACCTGCACAGGCAAATATTCGTTTTGGTGGGGCCGAATTTGCCATGGCTCCCGATGGCAAAGGGTTGTTTTCTTACCAAGCGCGTAATCTGCAGGAAGCATTTTCCTTTTTCATTGAATCACAAGGATTTGTGTTTGGACCATTTGATGTGAAAGTATTACAAAAACCTGCTTTTAGCCATTTTTCTGTTAATGTGGAAAATCCTGGATATACACGCCTGGGCGAGCAGCAGTTCAGCAATATAGGTGATCTGATGGTGGCAGAAGGTTCAAATATTTTGTGGGAGTTTAATACCAGGGGTAGCGGTAAGGTAAGTTTTGGTTTGGAAGATCGGAATGCCGAAGTATCTGAAATCCGTCCTGGTGTTTTTCAGGTAAAGCAACGTGCATCTAAATCTTTTTCCTATCATGTTTTTGCGTGGAATGAAGAAGTTGGAAACGGCGATTCGCTTAATTATTTCGTACAGGTTAAACCAGATGCCTTTCCGCAAATTCAGATTGAGGAGCAACAGGATTCCGTGCTGATCTCTCATTTGTTCTTCCGCGGGCTAATCCAGGACGATTACGGCTTTAGTCTTCTTGAATTCAGGTATCGTATTGTAAATGAGCGTCAAAGGCGGTCAGGGGAGGAGGGTGACTTTCTTTCTGAGAAACTGGTTTTCGATCCCAATTCGCTCAACCAAACCTTTTATCATCACTTCGACCTTAATTCGGTCTATGTGAGCCCCGGCGAAACAGTTGAGTACTTCTTTATGGTTGCCGACAATGATGGCGTCAACGGGCCTAAAACAAGCCGTAGCAGGCTTTTTTCACTGTATATCCCAAGTCAGGAAGAATTGCTTGCCCAGTCAAGGGAAAGCAATGAGCAGATGAAAGAAGAGATCAGCGCCGGTATTTCTGATGTAAGGCAATCGAGAAGAGAAATTGAGGAGATTCGTCGTCAGATGCTCGAATCGGAACGCATGGACTGGCAACAACGCGATGCCCTCGAAAATCTGCTTGAAAAGCAGCAGGAGGTTCAGCAAAATTTTGAACAACTCAATGAAATGAGGCAAAGAAACGAGCTGCGCGATGAACAATTTATGGAACAAAACGAAAGGATTCGGGAGAAACAGGAAGAATTAAATCGCCTTTATGAAGAGGTTGTATCTGATGAACTTCGTGAACTTATGGAAAAGATTCGCGAGGAACTGGATAAAATGGATCGCGAACAAGTATATGATATGCTGAACCAAATGGAATTTGAAATGGGGCAGCTTGAAAATCAAATGGATAGGGCGCTGGAATTCTTTAAACAACTGGAACTGGAACGTTTGCTTCAGCAAAGCATGGATATGCTTGATCAGGCCAAACTAGAGCAAGATGAAGTTATGGAAGATACTGGTTCCGGGAGCACTGATAATAATCAACTAATTGAAGATCAGGAAGATATTAATAAAAAACTGGAAACCCTTAGTGATTTGCTTGAAGAATTCCGGGATAAGAATGAACAGCTTCAACGACCGCATCGTATCGACGATACAAGTGATATTGAAAACGCTATGAAGCAAGACCTTCAAAAGGCACTGGAGCAACTTCAGGAAGGACAACTGCAGCGATCACTTCAGAACCAGGAAGGTGGAAGGCAAAAAATGGATCAGCTCAGCATGCGCCTGCAAAGTATGCAGGAAAGAATGGGAGAGGAGCAGCTCGCTGAAGATGCCAGGGCTTTGCGAACCATACTTGAAAACCTGCTGAAAAGTAGTTTTTCGCAGGAAGAGCTGTTACTTGAAGTGCGCACCATCAACGTGAATGATCCGCGTTACGTTGAACTGATTCAGGAACAGCGTAAGATTCAGGAAGACCTGAAAATGATTGAAGATTCGCTAGTGGCCCTTAGCAAAAGGCAAATGGCCATTGGTTCATTTGTTAACCGCGAGATTGGCGAAATTAACATGAACCTTGAAAGGGGTATGTTCGAACTGGTAAACCGCAGGCGTTTTCAAGGGGCCAGCCGACAACAATTTGTTATGACTCATATTAACAATTTGGCACTTTTGCTTAATGAAAGCCTGCAAAATATGCAGATGCAAATGGCGGCCAATGCTGCCGGTGATCCGCAAAGCGATGGGCAATGCCAATCGGGATTCCCTGGACTGAGGGAAATGCAGGAGCAACTCAATCAAATGCTTGAACAGTTGCAGCAAGGCCACCAACCCTTGCCTGGAGAATCCGGTCAGCCCATGTCAGTTAGTGAGCAACTTGCCCGCATGGCTGCTGAACAGGAAGCCATTCGCAACCAACTGAAAAGGCTAGCCGATGAGCTGAAGCAGGGCGGGGTGGATGGTAGTGGGCTCGATCAGCTTCAGCGCGACATGGAGCGCACAGAACTTGATATTGTTACCCGTAACATTACCCGGCAAACCATTCAGCGGCAGCAACGAATTCTTACGCGCTTGCTCGAGCATGAGCAGGCGCAGCTGCAACGTGAGCAAGAAGAACGGCGCGAGGGTACTACTGCAAAAAATTACGAATTAAGTAACCCTGCCGATGTTTTTGAGTATAATAGGATAAGAAACCGCGAATTGGAAATGCTCCGCAGTCTGCCTCCGGGCATGAAGCCTTTCTACCGGTCGCTTGTAGAAACCTATTTCCTTAACGTAGAATAAAACCACCATGGTTGAACTCGAAAAACATCTCAGGCTTAAGGCCCGGAAAGAAGAAATCCATAAACTGGAAGCCTTTGTTGAAAAAGTGTGCGATCAATACAACATTTTTCATTCTTATTTCGGAAACATTCTGTTTTCTGTGTCAGAAGCCTTTGAGTTCGCGGTAAACGAAAAAGGCAACAAGCTGAAGTATGTAGATATTTATTTTGAATCAAGACCCAATGGGCTTGTTTTTAAGGTTTCGCTTTCCGATCGTTTTCTTGAAATTGCGGCTTTGTTTCAGGAAGAAACCGATACCGCCCTGGAAGCCGAAGAAATGACTGATGGTGAACGCAGCATGGTGATGATACGAATGCTCAGCGACGAGGTTAACTTCGATGCCCAGGCCGAACTTATGGAAATGGTTTTTTATATTACCAGCATTAACCAACATCTTACCCGTGAACGGATCAGGCTGCTTGATGAATACTTTGAGAAAATCAACGTAAAAAAAACGGTTTGATTGAAAAAAGCCAATATTGATTTTTATTTTGAAGGGGTGGACATCGGGGATTTTCCTGAAAAGGAAATCCGTGATTGGGTAGTGCGCGTGATTTTAAGCGAAGGTGGCAAACCTGGCGATATTTCGTATATCTTTTGTGATGATGAATACCTGCTGCAATTGAACTTACAGTATTTGCAGCATGATACCCTTACCGATATTATTACCTTCGATTATGGGGAGGAAACTGGCCTGGTTTCCGGCGATGTTTTTATCAGCCTTGATCGCGTTAAGGATAACGCAGCCGAATTGAACTTTTCCTTTGATGAGGAGTTAAAAAGAGTAATCATTCACGGCGTGCTTCATCTTTTGGGCTATAAAGACAAAGCGCCCGCCGATGAGGAGCTCATGCGCCAAAAAGAGAATTATTACTTAACTTTGCAGGCTTAATTTTCTTGTAATTAGATGTTTGAACACTACGATATTATTGTGGTGGGAGGAGGGCATGCAGGCAGTGAAGCTGCGGCAGCCGGAGCCCGTATGGGTTCTAAAGTACTCCTTGTAACCATGAATCTTGCTGGCATTGCCCAAATGTCGTGTAACCCAGCCATGGGAGGCATTGCCAAAGGGCAAATCGTGCGCGAGATCGACGCCTTGGGTGGCTATTCTGGCATTGTGACCGATCATACCATGGTGCAGTTTCGCATGCTTAACCGAAGCAAAGGACCAGCCATGTGGAGTCCAAGGGCCCAAAGCGACCGCATTTTGTTTTCACAGAAATGGCGCGAAATGCTTGAGAAGATTCCCAATGTGCATTTCTGGCAGGATACGGTTACTGAAATAATTTCCGAAAAAGGCAAAGCAATAGGGGTAAGGACTGGCTTTGGAGGCGAGTTATTTGCCAAAACTATTATTATTACCAGCGGTACTTTTCTAAATGGCAAAATTCATATCGGACAGAAAAACTTTAGTGGAGGAAGGCTTGGAGATGCCAATGCCACGGGTTTGACTGAGAATCTTCTCAGTTTTGGTATTGAAAGCGAAAGGCTTAAAACCGGCACACCGGTGAGGGTAGATGGACGCACCATCGACTTTTCAAAAATGATCGAACAAAAAGGGGATGATGAACCGGGTCGTTTTTCCTTCCTTGATACGCCGAAATTGGAACGACAACTGAGTTGTTATCTGACCTACACCAGCGATGAGGTGCATGATATACTGCGCACTGGTTTTGATTTTTCGCCAATGTTTGCAGGCCGTATCCAGGGAACTGGCCCACGCTATTGCCCTTCTATTGAAGACAAGATCGATCGTTTTTCTGAGAAGGATCGTCACCAGTTGTTTATCGAACCCGAAGGCTGGACCAGCAATGAATATTATGTGAACGGTTTTTCAAGCAGTTTGCCCGAGGAAGTGCAGTTTAAAGCGCTTCGGAAGATCGCTGGTTTTGAACAGGCTCGCATTCTTAAGCCAGGGTATGCCATTGAATACGATTATTTTCCGCCGACACAGCTGCAGTTTTCCCTGGAGTCGCGTAAACTTGAAAACCTTTTCTTTGCCGGTCAGGTAAATGGAACCACGGGGTACGAAGAAGCTGCCGGTCAGGGGCTAATGGCCGGCATTAATGCGCATCTGAAAATTAGGGGTCAAGAACCTTTTGTCTTGAAAAGGTCGGAAGCATACATTGGCGTATTGATTGACGACCTGGTTACGAAGGGCACCAACGAACCTTACCGAATGTTTACCAGCCGTGCCGAGTTTCGAATTTTGCTCCGGCAGGACAATGCCGATCAGCGACTTACCCGAAAAGGGGTGGAGCTTGGCCTTGCCGAGCCCGAACGCCTGGAGCGCCTGGAAAGAAAAGAAACCATTATTTCTGATGTTGTTGGTTTCATGGCTAAAGAAAATGCAGATCCTGCTATGGTGAACCCTTACCTTGATTCCGTTTCTTCGGCTCCTATAAAAATTAAAAACAGGTTGGCCAATATATTGTTAAGGCCGCAGGTTTCGCTCAATGGGCTAATGGAGTGCGATAAAAACCTTCAATCCTTTATTCACGGTTTTTCTGGTGAACCTGTTTTTGAAGAGGCCATCGAATCTGCCGAGATACAGGTTAAGTATGCTGGCTACCTTGAAAAGGAAAAGGAAGTGGCCGAAAAGATTTCGAGACTGGAAAGTATCAGGCTTGGCGAAAACATCCATTATATGGAATTTAAAGCCCTCAGCATGGAAGCCCGGGAAAAGTTGCAAAAAGTAAAACCGCAGAATATTGGTCAGGCCAGTCGCATTAGCGGAATTACGCCATCCGACATTTCCGTGCTTTTGGTTCATCTTGGCCGGTGATGTTTCACGTGAAACAATTTTTCTTTTTTATTTATTAACCTCGAATGTTCCACGTGGAACAATTTTAAAATGGAAAATTTAAACCGGTGTCCGTTGTGTGGAGGAGAGGATATGAGCAGGCCTTTATTAAGCGCCCCCGATCATATGCTGACGACCGGCAACTATACCGTGGTGCGATGCCTTTCCTGCGAATTGTTGTATACCAACCCTCGGCCACACGAAAAAGACCTGGGTGCTTTTTACCAAAGCGAAAAATATATTTCGCATACAGAGCGTAAGAAAAACCTGCGAGAAAAAATTTATTTCAAGGTGCAATCCCTGATGCTTGCGCGAAAGGCTAGCCTCATAAATAAGCTGGAGAAAAACCAACAAAGACTGCTCGATGTGGGTTGTGGTACAGGTGCCTTCGCAAAGCACATGCAAGACATTGGTTATCAGGTTGTTGCCGTTGAACCCCAGGGTGCTGCAAGAGAAAAGGCCAATGAAAAAGGCTTGCAAGTGTATGAAAATCAGGAAGAAATACAAAAAAGCCATCATCTGGGCCTGGATGTCATTACCCTTTGGCATGTGCTGGAACACCATGCCCGTTTTAAGGAAAGCCTGCAGCTATACTATGAAATGCTTGCCCCCGGAGGATGGCTGGTAGTGGCTGTGCCCCAATACCTGAGCTTTGATGCGCGCTTTTACAAATCGTGGTGGGCTGCCTGGGATCTGCCACGGCATCTGTTTCACTTCAGTGAGAAAACCTTGAAATTGGCCGCCTCACAGACAGGGTTCGAACTTAAGGCTGTAAAAGGAATGCCTTTCGATGCGTTTTATGTTTCCCTGCTCAGCGAACAATATCGCCAAACCCCGATGGGCCCCTTGCGTGCCATCATTATTGGTGCCTTTTCGAACCTGTTGGCCTTCTTCAGAATTAAGCCATGGTCGAGCCAGATCTTCGTTTTTCGAAAAACCGTAGAAAAATAATTCCTGAATTTACTTTGTGGAACGTTGTTTGAGGCATATTTGCCCTGTTGCCTTATTGCGCCTCAGTGATAGGCAAAAAATTGTAAATTAGCAGTTATCTGGTGTGGACCTTTCCCGCCAAAAAATCTATCAAATGCAAGACTCCAGGCTCAGGATGGTTTACGGGCTGCTTTTGCTGGCACTGGTGGCACTGTTGCTGTCGGAGGTGACCTTTTACTTCCGTGGAAAAAAGATAGATACGGCCGCTGTAGCCTCAGATTTTCAGACCTCTTTTATCCAAAAGGAAATCCGGCTGAAGGAGTCGCTGCAGTGGTTGGTGTCGATAGCTTCCTCAAATGGTCCCGAACGCCTTACGGAAATTAACCTGGTGAACCTGCTCGAACCAAGGTTTGAGCGCGATGGACTTACCTATTATATTTTTTCTGCCGATTCACTCCTCTTCTGGTCGCACAATGCCATTCCCATTGGTGACAGCTGGCGTTGGCTGGAAACCAAAGGTTTGCTTCAGCTGCGCAACGGATGGTACTTCTATCGCACTGCGCAAGCCGGCGAGCTGAACATTGCCGTGTTTGCCACCATCAAAACCAGCTTTAAATACCAGAACCGATTTCTGGTGAACGATTACCAACGGGATTTGCCCGTTTCCGGGAATATCTTTTTTATTTCTGACAAGGGTGGGCGGGGCTATGCCATCCTGGATAAAGACGACGATTTTGCTTTTTCGCTGGTGCCAAGGCGCGAAACCGGGCTTGTTGAGAGCCGTGCATGGATGTGGACGCTGGCCCTGGCCCTGGCATGTGCTGCCCTTATATTGTTTGTGTATTCGCTGTTCAGGCATTTTTCAAAGCGATTTCACGAGGGTAAGCGCTTGCTGGCACTGATGGCATTCCCTGCTGCAATGATTGGCCTCAGAGCCTTGCTTTTTTTGTCGGGCTTGCCCTCAGTGTTTTATTATGGCGAACTTTTTTCTCCGGCCCTTTACGCCACGTCTGCCATGCTTCCCTCACTGGGCGACCTGTTATTTAATGTACTGTTTTTCAGCATTATTGCCTACTTTCTGTTTACCCACCTTAAAGATTTTAAACTCAGCATTCAACAGAAAAAGCGAAGCCTTTTTGCCGCTTTTCTGCTGCTCTCGCTCATTGTGCTTCTTTGTTTGATGGCCATACAATTGATCCGTGGCCTGGTGATCGACTCCCGCCTTAATCTGGATGTGAATTTTATTTTCAGCCTCGATATTTACAGCATGGTGGGATTTCTGATCATTGCCAGCATCTTCTTCTCCTTCTTTTTTCTTGGAATGGTGCTTTTCCGGCTTATTTATCACCTGCTGCAAGGCAAAACAGACTTCTGGAAGCTCTACGTCGCTTCACTCGTGCTGTTTTTGCTGGCCGATATTTTCCTGGGAGGCTTTAATCTCCTGTTGTGGATGCTCTTTGGGGCGGCAACCCTGGTGTTTGAGCTGGAGCGCAGCCAGCCACTCGCCCGCATGGGGTTTACTCCGCTGGTGATTGCCCTGTTTTTGTTCAGTATCATTTCTACTTTTGCCCTTTACCGCTTTAATGGCATAAAAGATAAGGAGAAGCGCAAAACCTTTGCCCTGAAGCTGGCCTCAGAGCAGGACCCGGTGGCCGAATATCTTTTTCTTGAAATAGAAGAAGCCCTTTATAACGATAATCAGCTCAAGAACCTGGTATTGCGCGATCCGTACAACGAAGCCGCCATTTACCAATACCTGCAGCACCATTATTTTTATGATTTCTGGGGAAAATACGACCTGCAGGTCACCGTTTGCGAGCCCGATGAAATACGGCTGATCCTTCCTGCGAACATCGAAATGGCTTGTTCTTGGATTTTCGACGACTATATCCGGTCCTTTGGAAAACCTACCATCAGCAAAAACCTCATTTACCTGGATAATAACACCGGGCGTAACAGCTATTTTGCCCGCATTATTGTGGAGGGTACTGAAACACACGATCAGCAAGTGCTTTACCACGTTAACCTTGAATTTGATGCCAAGTTTGTGGCCCGCGACACTGGATTCCCCGAGCTGCTGATAGACGACAGGGTGGACATCAACCGCGAGCTCGTTAACTATTCATACGCTACTTATAAAAGCGGAGAGCTGATCAATAAATTCGGACCCTATATTTACAGCATCGACCTTTCGGTCTACGGGGAGTTCAACGAACAGTTCGTGTTTTTTGATTTCGACGATTATCAGCACATGGTGTATTCCAAGGACCAAGACACTCAGCTGATTATCAGCCGCCCGCGGCAAACTTTCCTGGAGGGCATTGCACCCTTTTCCTACCTGTTTTTGCTTTTCTTTTTGCTGATGGTGATATTTTCACTCCTGGCCAGCCGCCATGACCTGATGGAGTGGTTCCACCTCAATTTCAAACGGCGTGTACAGGTGTTTATGATCGGACTGGTAATCCTTTCAGTAATTACCATTGGCGGGGCTTCCACCTGGTTTATGGTCAATATTTACCAGAACAAAAACCTGTCGATCATTAACGAAAAATCGCACAGCGTACTGGTTGAAATGGAGCATTACCTGGCAGGGGAGGAGCATCTGGGCGATATTTATGAATACTATTTGTCGGATTTGCTGCTGAAACTTTCCAATGTTTTCTTTACCGATATTAATCTTTACAATCCCGAAGGCGCCCTGATTGCCTCGAGCCGCCCCAGGGTGTTTGAGGAAGGCCTGGTGGGTTCGCAAATGAACCCTATTGCCTTTTCGCACTTGCGCACCCAGCAAAAAGGCCAGTTTGTGCATACCGAAAAAATCGGTAATCTCGAATATATTTCGGCTTATGTACCCCTGCGCAACAACAATCACGACTTGCTGGCTTATATTAACCTGCCCTATTTTGCCAAGCAAAATGAACTGCGTAACGAGATTTCCTATTTTATGCTGGCCTTCGTCAACATCAACCTGTTGTTGCTGGTGTTTGCCGTGGTGCTGGCCTTGTTTATTTCCAATCACGTTACCCAGCCCCTGCAGCTAATCCGCGACAGCATTTCCAAGCTGCAGCTGGGCAAAACCGATCATAAGATTCAGTGGACCCGCAACGACGAGATCGGGCAGATGGTGAAGGAATACAACCGCATGATTGATGAACTTGCGGTGAGTGCCGACTTACTGGCACGAAGCGAACGTGAGTCGGCCTGGCGCGAAATGGCCAAACAGGTTGCACATGAAATTAAAAACCCGCTGACACCTATGCGCCTGAGTGTGCAGCACCTCGAAAAGGCCTGGAAAGAACAGGTGCCTGACTGGGACCAGCGCCTGCAGCGATTTACCAAAACCATGGTGGAACAAATCGACAGTCTATCGCTTATCGCCGGCGAATTTTCTGACTTTGCCAAGCTGCCGGCCGGAAAAAATGGCCCCATCAACCTGCGTGACTTTGTCCCTGAGGTACTTGACCTGTATACTGACCTTGAAAAAGTGGATGTGAAGCTGAAAATGCCCGATGGCGAGGAACCCCTGCTGGTATTTGCCGACAGAAACCAGCTGCTGAGGGTGTTCAACAATTTGTTGCGAAACTCAATTCAGGCCTACTCCAAAGACACTGTTGCCCGCATCCAGATCATTTGTGAAAGCGATGGACGGCTGATTACCTGCCACGTGAAAGACTTTGGCTGCGGCATCCCCAATGAGCTTAAATCGAACATCTTCAACCCCTATTTTACTACAAAAACCGGCGGCATGGGGCTGGGCCTTTCCATGGTGAAGAACATTATTGAAAACAACAAGGGGCAGGTGTTTTTCCGCTCGGAAGAAGGCAAAGGCACTACCTTTTCGTTCTTTCTGCCAGCCTTCCAACCCGAAGATTAAAAGAAAGGAGGTTTTGTGAAAAAACTACTGCTTTTAGGCTGTTTGCTCCTGCTGTACTGCCTGCCGGTGAGGGCGCAGAAGGTGTATGTGACCAAGTGGAAAAGCGAAGCCACCCATAAGGTGTATGTCACCGAATGGAAGAGCGAGGCCAATGTGCTTGCTTACATAACTGAATGGAAGTCAGAAGCCAAGCCAAAATCTGGGCTTTGGTACTTTACCGAATGGAAAAGCGAAGCCGACATCATTATCTATTATACAGAATGGAAGAGTGAGGCTGACCTCCTGGTGTTCTTCACCCAATGGAAATCAGAAGCATCCTGGAAAAAAGATACCGGTAAAAAGTAATCAAATTTAGCTGGTTTGCTCTATTGATAAATTCGGGGCTCTACTTCGCCATTGTGAACCATCAGGCCGTTCATGGCCAGGGCACGCATTTCGTCTTCGCCCGGATACACAAATATAGGCGCAATGTGCTTCACCCTTTCCGAAACGGTTTCCACAAAAGGCTTTCCGTAGGCAATGCCGCCGGTAAGCAGTATGGCATCCACTTCGCCTTTTAGCACCGTGGACATGGCCCCGATTTCCTTGGCCACCTGGTAGGCCATGGCGTCTTGTATGAGTTGAGCCTTTTCGTCTCCCGCCTTTCCCATTTTTTCAACATTGTAGGCATCGTTGGTGCCCAGGTAGGCCACATAACCCCCTCTTCCGGTAATCATTTTTCTGATTTCCTCCTCGGTGTATTTTCCGCTAAAGCACAGTTTCACCAGGCTTCCCACTGGCAGGGTGCCGCTGCGTTCGGGCGAGAATGGGCCTTCGCCGTCAAGGGCCTGGTTCACATCAATTACGCGGCCTTTGTAGTGGGCTCCAACGCTGATTCCCCCGCCCAAATGCGCAATGATGAGGTTCAGCTCTTCGTAGTGCCGCGAAGTGGACTTGGCATGCTGCCGGGCAATGGCTTTTTGGTTCAGGGCATGAAAAATAGAGATACGCTCGAGCAATGGGTGCCCCGAGATGCGGGCAATGTGCTCCAGCTCATCGACTACCACCGGATCGGTAATATAGGCTTTCGCCGAGGGCAACGAATTGGCGATATCGTGGGCAATCAGTCCGCCCAGGTTGGAAGCGTGCTGCCCAAGGATACCAATTTTCAGGTCGTTTATCATCGCCTCGTTGATCTCGTAAACACCCGATGGAATGGGTTTAACCAATCCTCCCCGGCCAACCACCAACACGATTTGGTTAATTTTTATTCCGGCTTCTTCCAGCTCTTTCAGGATGATGGCCTTGCGAAACTCGTACTGGTCGGTAATTTTTTTAAACCCGGCCAGGTCGTTACAAGAGTGTTTGATGTTTTTCAGGAAGATCTCTTTGGTGCTTCGGAAAACGGCAATTTTGGTGGATGTGGATCCGGGGTTAATGGCAAGAATAAGTTCTCGGTCCATGGAAGGGTTTGTGTTTTATGGGATTAATTAATAGCCGCCGCCAGGGCAATGCTGTTGAGTTTGGTTTCGTCGGAGTCGGCCCTTGAAGTAAGCACAATGGGCGCAGAAGCCCCAAGGATAATGGCGGCGCATTTTGCCTTTGCAAAGTAGATAAAGGCTTTGTAGAGGGCGTTGGCAGCGTCGAGGTCGGAAGCCACCAGCAGGTCGGCATCGCCAGCCACTGGGCTGATTATGCCTTTATGCTCGGCGCTTTTTTTGCTGATAGCATTGTCGAAAGCCAGGGGCCCGTCGATGATACAGCCTTTGATCTGTCCGCGGTCGGCCATCTTGGCCAGGGCGCTGGCATCGAGGGTGCTTTTCATATCGGGGTTAACGGTTTCAACGGCGCTGAGCACGGCCACTTTGGGCGTTTCAATGCCCAGCTTGCGCATATAAGCGGTTGAACTCTTAATAAGGGAAGCTTTTCCGTTGAGGTCGGGGGCGATGTTCATGGCGGCATCGGTCAGGCCAATGATCTTGTGATAGGTGGGCAACTCGAAAAGGGCCAGGTGCGAAATCAACTCTCCGGTGCGCAAGCCCCATTCCTTGTTCAACACCGCGCGCAGCAGGCTGGAGGTGGCCAGGTTGCCCTTCATCAATATGTCGGCCTCTTTGTCTTTTACCAGCTTTACGGCAATGGCGGCTGCCTTTTCGTTGTCGGGCTCGTCGATGATGCGAAACCCCTCCAGGCTGAACCCCTGCCGATGTGCAATTTCTTCGATTTTTGCCTTATTACCCACCATTATGGCTTCTACAATTCCTTTTTTGCTGGCATTAACCACGGCTTCCAGGGCGTTTTCATCGTGGGCGGCGGCCAGTACCAGGCGCTTGGTGGCATGTGCATGGGCCATGTCCTGCAGTTCCGAAAGCTTCTTTAGCATATTGATTCTTGAATTGAAAAATGAATGTTTCTTAACGGTTCAAAATTAGTAAATTCTTTTTATTGAGACTTCATAAATGGCTTATTTGGCGCGCAAAAGCCAAAAAAAAGAGGCCCTTGCGGGGCCTCTTTTTTTTTAGTTGGGTTTTATGCTTAGGCAATCTCGATGCTGCGGCTCAGGCGGGCCTTTTCGGGCTCAAGCTTGGGAACGCTAACGAAAAGAATGCCATTTTCATAACGCGCGCTGATCTGCTCGGCATTGGTGGTTTTCGGAATGGTGAATGAACGGGTGAAGTTATCCAGCCCAAACTCGCGGCGAAGGTAGTGGTCTTCCTGCTTGTCTTCTTCCTTCTTTTCAAATGAAACCGAAAGTACGCTGTTTTCTACCTGAAGACTGAAATCCTCTTTCTTCATGCCGGGGGCGGCCAGTTGAATCTCGAATTGCTTTTCGTCTTCGCGAATGTTGGTTGCGGGAGCGCAGCCACAGTTTTTCTCAAAACCGGTTGAATAATTACGCTCCAGCATTTCGTCGAGCATGCTCGAAAACATGGGGCGATTTTGCCATCTGATAATTGTCATGGGATTTTCCTCCTTATTTTTTGTGAATATTTTAAAATTGAAACTTGTTTTCCTGTGGTGGTCAAATCTTGTTCCTTTTGAAAAACGGATAAAAAATCATCACGCATTGCGCCATAATGGCCGAAATTAACCAATTAAGAGGTTTGTATCGTGCCATTTTGGCGCAATCAAATTTCGGCAAGGGCATTACAAACAATTGCCAGCGGGGCGGGTTTAGTATTTATCTTTGCCTATCAAAGGAAGTTTTTAAAATAATTTTTCGGGACCATACCCAATGGACAGCCAGCACAAGAAAATCCGAGATTTTTTCCGCTTCAGGCGCATTATTGTGCCCATGGTGCTGGGTTTGGGTGTGGCTACTTTTCTGTTGGTGCGCAATTTCGATGCCGACGCCTTTCGCGATGTAAACTGGGGTCCGCGCTCGTATTTTTATATTTTCATGTCGCTGCTGCTCATGGTGGTGCGCGATGCGGCCTATATGTACCGCCTGCGGGTGCTAACCGACGGGCAGCTTTCGTGGCGGCGAAGCTTCGACGTGATCATGCTCTGGGAGTTTGCCTCGGCCGTAACTCCTTCAATTATAGGCGGTTCGGCTATTGCCCTGTTTATCATTCACCGCGAAGGCGTTAGCATGGGGCGCACCACAGCCATAGTGCTGGTAACGGCCTTTCTCGATGAGCTTTTTTACATCCTCATGGTACCGGCCATATTTTTGATCGTAGGTACCCAAGACCTCTTTACGTCGGGAGGCGAGTATGTGCTTATGGACACCCGCTTCGGCACCCAGGGCATTTTTGCCCTTGGTTATATTTTTATCCTGGTGCTCACCACCATTATCGTTTACGGCGTTTTCGTGAACCCCCGGGGCACCAAATGGATATTGCTGAGCATTTTCAGGCTTCCTTTCCTGAGGCGGTGGCGCCCCAAAGCGGCCGAAACGGGCAACGAGATCATTATCACCTCGCGCGAGATGAAAGGCAAGCCCTTTATCTTTTGGATAAAGGCCTTTGCGGGCACCTTTGCCTCATGGACGGCCCGTTTCTGGGTGGTAAACATGCTTATTATGGCTTTTGTGGGCTCGGGCGATCACCTGCTCATTTACGGGCGACAATTGGTAATGTGGGTAATTTTGCTAATTAGCCCCACACCCGGAGGCAGCGGCGTGGCCGAAATTGTGTTTAGCGGCTTCCTGGGCGACTTTATCCCGGCTGGCCTTACCCCAGCCATGGGGCTGATGTGGAGAACCATTAGTTATTATCCTTATCTCTTTATCGGCGCCATCATTTTGCCTGCCTGGCTCAAGCGGGTGTACACCCCAAAACCCAAACCCGAAACCACCATTGAACCGCCTTTGAAATCTTCTTAAAGAGGGCGTTCGTTTTAATCGGCATATTTATATAAATTTGAAGCGCGGTTTAGACCTTCAGATTTAAGGTATGGGCACCCCTGCTTCTGACATACAGATAAAGATGTTTTCCGATCCGTTGCAGTATTTTACTGCGATGCTCAACGATATTGAAGCCGCTACACAATATGTTTTTCTGGAGATTTACCGTTTTCGCAACGACCCGGTGGGGGTTCGTTTTCGCGACAAGCTGCTGAAGAAACGCCGCGAAGGGGTAAAAATAAAACTGCTTATCGACTCCTGGGCTGCCGCCTCAAACCAGGCTTTTTTCCAGGAATTGATTGATGCCGGGGGTGAGGTGAAATTTTTTAAAAAGGTGCGCCTGAGCTGGGATGGCTTCACCAAGGGCCACCGCCGCAACCACCGCAAAATACTGGTGATCGACGATCAAATAACTTACATTGGCTCGGCCAACATTACAGGTTACTCCTTTAACTGGCGCGAGTCGATGTTTCGCATAAAAGGGAGTATTGCCAAGAAATTCAAGAATATTATCCTTGAGAATTTTCGTATTTACAACAAGTATTTTTACGAAAAACAGCTTTATACCCGCAATATCAAATATGATGATTTTGAGATAGTAAGAGATGTGCCTTCGCTGGCTTACCAGCCTGTAAAGAAGAAATTTCTGGAGTTGATTTATGCCGCCAAACGCGAGATTTTTATTGAAACGCCCTATTTTTTGCCTGGCAGCAGCCTGCGCAAAGCACTCATGGATGCCGCCAACCGTGGCATTAAGGTTAATGTGATTATTCCGAAAAAGTCGGACGTGGGGGCCCTTGACCTGCTTACATCAAAATACATTGGAGAATTGGCGCGTCAGGGCGTAAATTTCTTCTTTTTCCTTCCGCAAAACCTGCATGCCAAACTATTTCTGGCCGACCGTGAAACCTTTTTGGTGGGCTCTTCCAATTTCGATTATCGCAGTTTTCGTTATATGCATGAGATTGGCCTTACCGGCAAACACAAGAGCCTGGTGCGGCAAATGGTCAACCATTTTAACGAAACCCTGAAGGATTCGGAGCCTTTTAACTTCGACCACTGGTTGAGACGCCCCATAATGCAGCGATTTTTCGAGTGGCTGCTGGTGCCCGTCCGCCACCTGTTTTAAGCTGTTTCTTTGGTTATCTTACCCTGCCTGCTTTGGCAAAAGTGCGCACGAAATAGGGCTCGTCGAGGTCGCTTACCATCACCCCGCGGGTGGAGGAAACGTGAATAAATTTGTTGTTGCTCAGGTAAATACCCACATGCGACACCTTTCGTCCGCCAGAGGTACGGAAAAACACCAGGTCGCCCTCGCGAAGCTGCGCCTTGCTGATATTCCTCGTGTGCGAGGCCATGTCGGAGCTGCTGCGTGGCAGGCTGGTCTGGTAAACCGCCCTGAACACTTCAATAACAAAGCCCGAGCAGTCGGCACCTTGCCTGGTGTTGCCAGCGTAGCGATGGGGCGTGCCCAGCCAGCTGCTCACCTCGCGAATGAGGATCGGGTCTTCGGTGCCATTGAGCTGGTATCCAAGCTTTTGCGAATGCTCCTGGTAAAAAGCCCTGTCGGCCGTCGGGGAGGCAGTGGGGCGACTGGTCTCGCGCTGGCTCCGGCAGGCAGGTAGCGACAGCATCAGCAGAAAAATTAAAGGCAGCAGGGATTTTTTCCCCGAAAGGGACACCTGCAAGATATCAGATATGTTCGTTGGCTTCATTAAAACAAAAATAATAATAAATACGGGCATTTGATGGTAAAAAAGCATTTCATGGGCACCAGCCATCTTGCAATTTTTGTTTAATTTGGCCGAAAATATTAACCATCATACCATTAACCCTATTTTTTATGAAAGAAAATCAATATATCTTAAATCCCAACCCCCTGGTGAGGCATCTACGCAAACTGCCCCACGAATTTACTAAAGAAGATATTATCCGGTATATTGAGGATAACGAGATTGAAATGGTGAACTTCCGCTATGTGGGTGGCGATGGCCGCCTGAAGGCGCTGAACTTTGTGATTCAGAACCGCGAGCACCTGGAAAGTATACTGTCGACCGGTGAGCGCGTGGACGGCAGCAGCCTGTTTACGTTCCTGGAAGCCGGCTCGAGCGATCTCTATGTGGTGCCGCGCTTCAAGACGGCCTTTCTGAATCCTTTTTCTGATATTCCGGCTGTGGACATTCTTTGCTCGTATTACGACAAGGACGGCAACCCCCTGGCCAGCGCTCCCGAAAACATCATGCGCAAAGCACACCAGGCCCTGTTCGAAAAAACCGGCTACGACCTGGAGGTGATGGGTGAGATAGAATATTATGTGATCAGCGATAAAGATGAACTTTACAAAGCCACCGACCAGAAGGGCTACCACGAATCGGCTCCCTTTGTGAAGTGGGAGCAGCTGCGCAACGAGGCCATGCTGGCCATTGCCCAAACCGGTGCCCAGATCAAATACGGGCACTCGGAAGTGGGCAACTTTTCGGACGAGGAACATGAATACGAACAGAACGAAATTGAGTTTTTGCCCACCAATATTGAAGAGGCCGCCGACCAGCTGGTTATTGCCAAGTGGATACTGCGTCAGGTGGGCTACCGCTATGGCGTTACCATCAGTTACGCACCCAAAATCACAGCAGGTAAGGCCGGCAGCGGATTGCACATACACATGCGCCCCATGAAGGACGGCAAAAACGTGACCCTCGACAATGGCCGCATCAGCGAAGTGTCGAAAAAAGTCATTGCCGGTATTCTCGACCTGGCGCCTTCTCTTTCGGCCTTTGGAAACACTATCCCCACCTCGTATTTCCGTTTGGTGCCGCACCAGGAGGCTCCTACCAACGTGTGCTGGGGCGAGCGCAACCGCTCTACCCTGATCCGCGTACCCCTGGGATGGATCGGCGCCAGCGACATGGTGAAGAAGGAAAACCCCCTGGAAGAAACCCAGCTGGCCGACTTCAGCGACAAGCAGACCTTTGAGTTTCGCTGCCCCGACGGCTCGGCCGATATTTACCTGCTCATTGCCGGACTGTGCGTGGGTGCCCGCCATGGCTTCGAGATGTCCGACGCCCTCGAGTTTGCCCAAAAGACCTACGTAGATGTGAACATCTTTGACGACAAGCATAAGCACCGTACCGCCGAGCTGGCACAACTGCCCGTTTCATGCAAACAGGCGGCAGAATACCTGCGCAAGCAATCGACAATTTATTTGCATCATGGCGTTTTTACCCAAAGCTTGCTCGACGGCACCGCCAAAAGACTTGAAGAGTTTCGTGACGAAAACCTGCGCGAAAAGATCAGCTGCAACCGCGAAGAAACCATGAAGCTTGTGCGGCGGTTTTTGCACTGCGGATAAGCTTCGCAGAGGGGGAGAAGGTGAGAAGATGGGAAAATGAGGGGGTGAGAAGTGAGAGGAATAGCGTTATTTCAGCTGCTTCACTGCTTCTACCAAAGTATCGGTGAGGCGGCTGGCCCCGAAGCGCAACCAATCCTTGTTCATCCATTCTGAGCCCAATATCTGATCGGTGAGCACATAGTATTGCATGGCAGTTTCGGGATCGGAAATACCGCCGGCGGGCTTTATCCCCACCATTTTTCCGGTATGGTCGTAATGGTCTCTGATGGCCTCGAGCATAATAAGCATGGCCTCGAGGGTAGCCGCCGGCTGTATCTTGCCGGTGGAGGTTTTCAGGAAGTGGCCGCCGGCCTGCAGGGCTATCTCGCTGGCGCGACGTATGTTGGTGGCCGACTTCAGCTCACCGGTTTCGAGGATCACCTTCAGATGGGCATCACCGCAGGCCTCGCGTATGGCTGCAATCTCATCGAACACCAGGTTGTATTCGCCTTCAAGGAACTTGCCCCGCGAAATGACCATGTCGATCTCGTCGGCACCTTCTTCCACGGCATATTTTACCTCGGCCACCTTGATGTGGATGGGCGATTGCCCTGCAGGGAAAGCCCCCGCCACGGAAGCCACCTGTATGCGGGCGCCCTCCAGCGCTTTGCGTGCGGTGCCAATCAGCGTGGGGTACACACACACCGCCGCCACATTAGGCAATCCCAGCCCCAGGCGGTCGAACGAACGGGCCTTCTCGCACATCTTTATTACCTTCTCATTGGTGTCGGCCCCCTCGAGGGTGGTCAGGTCGACCATGCCAAGTATGGCGCCATAGGCCGCGCGCAGCTTATAGTCGGTAAGGTGCTGGTTCAGTATGGTGTTTACCTGGCTGGTAATGTCTTCGTCGCGAAGCTCTGGTGTCTGGCTGAAATCGGTCATGGTATTGTTTTTTAAAAAAGTAAAGATAAGGCAAAACAGGCATTCATAAAAAACCGAACGAAAATGAACCGGGAGCTATTGCCCAAAGCCCGCCAAAGGCGCGTTTGCAGCACAACAAAAATCAGCACAAATAAACCAATATTGCTTATCTTTGCACCTGAAAAACGGCTCCGTAGTTCAATTGGATAGAATAGCAGATTCCGGTTCTGTCGGTTGGGGGTTCGAGTCCCTCCGGAGTCACGGATATAATATATAGCTTGTTGTAAATCAATTATTTACAACAAGCTTTTTCTTTTTACATACAATTATTAATGTTTTTAATGGTTTTTTCCACCTACTTGCAATTAAGTTTCACGATATGCCTTGAGTTAAGATTAAGGATTTAAGGATTGATCAATACAGGATTATAGAGTCAAGTTTGTTTCAATAGAATAACGAAAATTGCCTTGTTTGTGAACCGTAATTGTTCGTTTTTGAACAAAATATTGCACTGGATTGGTGAGGGTGTGCTGTTTACCAGATGCAAGGTGTTTAAGAATAATGGAACCAGATAGTTATTCAATCTGCAGGGGAATGGATAATTGCTTCACAAACAAAAGAAAACCCGGAAATATCTTATTTTTGATAGTTGAAATACAAACTTACTGGAATCTGAAATCAATGGATAAGTATAATGACAATAAAATTTTGATTGCCGACCTGAAGGAAGGCGACAAAATTGCATACGAGTTTCTTTTCCGGAAATACTATGCTGCCATGTGTCATTATGCCGAAAGATTTATAAAAGATCAGGCACTTGCAGAAGATGTGGTTTCACAGGTGTTTTTCAATTTGTTTATTAAACGCAAGGAGTTGGTTATCCAGTCAATACAGCCCTATTTGTTTTTTAGTGTAAGAAATACTGCACTGAACCAGTTAAGATCACGAAAAAACCTATCCGATATTGATGATTTATCTGAAAATGATGTATTATCGGTAAATGCACTGTCAGACTATAATTTTTCAAGCCCAATGCTTCACCGGGAAGCTGAGAAGCTTTTGGATGATGCAATCAATACGCTTCCACCACAATGCCGGGAGATATTTTTGCTTAGCAGAAATGAAAGACTATCACACAAGGAAATTGCAAAAAAGCTCGGAATTTCAGTAAATACAGTTGAAACACAAATGTCAAGGGCTATAAAAAAACTAAGCAAACTCCTGGGTGGATACATCAGGCTTTTCTTGCTGCTGATTACCTTGTTTTAAAAGCGTTTTCAGGAACAGTTTGAATCATATAAGAGTTATTAATAAGTTAAAAATTGATTTGCTTGTGGTGGCAGATGGTAAAATTGGTGTCTTTACTATAAAGCACAGCGAAACAAAGGGTTTTACTTTCCTGAAATAAGTTTGATTATGAATTCCGACCGGATTTTGCTTTCAGTTAAAATCCCGTCAAGTTTTAAAAATTCATTCGTAATACTATGAATTTATCAGAAAATAGCTGGAACAGATTGCAGAAATATTTTGCAGGTGAGTTACCGGCTGCCGAGATGGAAGAGGTTGAAAAATGGGCTCATGAATCATCAGCCAACAGTGATGTTTTTGCAGAGGCAAAGAGTATTTTTGAAGCTTTCAAAGATGCTGAACTCCAAATAGGAAAATACAATGTTGACGCAGCCTGGGAGAGATTTAATCAATGGATGGAGGCTGAGAATACGAAACAACGTTCTTTAAAAATCCGCCGGCTTGCCTTTGATGTATTGAAATATGCAGCCATAATTATCCTTGCAGTTTCCATTGGGTTTGGCATTTCCAATTTTATCAGCGGCAGGCAGGAGTTTGCAGAATTTACTATTGATGTTCCCAAAGGCCATCGCAGTAATGTTGTTCTTGACGATGGAACACAGGTAATGCTTAATTCGGGTAGCGAATTACAGGTTTTATTTCATCAAAAGCATGGACGAAAAGTAAAACTGACAGGAGAAGGATGGTTTAATGTGGCGCATGACCCCCGAAGGCCTTTTATGGTAGAAACAGAAAGGTTTTCAGTTGAAGTGTTTGGTACTTCATTCAATGTGAAGAGCTACCCTGATGATGATGTAAGACACTTATATCTTTCAAAAGGTAGTGTACAGCTAAAAAATAAAAAGGGTGAAAACCTGATCCTAACTCCCGAACAATATGTTGCCATTACTAATGATGACGCATTTTCTATAGAAGTCAACCCCGGAGAACAAACCCTTTTGTCATGGATGGATGGAAAATATTACTTCAGAAATGAATCCCTGTCAGAAATTGCCAAACTCATTGAACGTGCCTATGCCCTGGAAGTCGTTTTTTCAACCGGGGAAATAGCAAACGAAAAGTATACAGGAAGCCTGAATGTGGATGAACATGTATCTGATCTGATGAATAAGCTGGTGATTACATCAGGATTCCCCATGACCTATAAACTTCAGGATCGCAAATTAATTATTTCATCAAATTAGAAACCAAGTACTAACTTATTCATAAACTAAAAACGACCTAAAACCCAATTCTGATTTTCTGAACTATTTTTTCATTGTCAGGTATCCCTGAGGATATGTACGCCCTTTTAAAAAACATTATTAATACATCAATCAAATACGCATGAAAAAGAAAAAACAAAGTTATTATTTGTCAAACATTCTGACATCCGGACCGCAAAGATTAAATGGTATGCTGTCAGGACTCATACTATTATTGATGGTATGTGTACTTCATACCGGTGTTATGGCACAAGTCCCAAAGGTTAGTCTGGAAGCAAATGATGAATCAATGGAAAAGATTTTTCAGATGATTGAGAAATCTACCGGATATGAATTCTTCTTCCATCACGATCGACTTGATGTTTCCCGAAAAATGAACATTAAAGTAGTTAATCAGAATGTTGATGTGGTATTAAACCAGTTACTGCAAGATACAGGTAACAGCTTTCGTATCGTTGGCAATTATATATTAATTACCGCAAACGATGAAGTAAATAATAGCAGTAATTCTTTTGCCCAAACCAGAACCATAACCGGCCGGATAATTGATATATACGGTGATCCCTTACCGGGTGTAACCATAGTGATAAAAGGTACAACACAAGGTACAGTAACCAACTTTGATGGTTTTTACAGTTTGAGTGGAGTAACCGACGAAACTGTCCTTGTGATCTCGTTTATCGGAATGCTAACAGAAGAGGTAAAAGTTGGAAACCAATCCAGAATTGATATCTCATTGAATTACGATTTACTTGGGCTTGATGAGGTAGTTGTAATTGGATACGGAACCCAGCGAAGAGGTAATATTACCAGTGCAGTAGCTGTAATTTCGGAGGATGCCTTTACTTCAAGACCCAACTCGCAGTTTGGTAACCTGATTCAGGGAAAAGCCGCCGGTGTGCAGGTGCTTGCACCTTCGGGCAAGCCTTCGGCAGGCTTTAATATCAGGATAAGAGGAACCAGCTCAATATCAGCAGGGAGCGAACCATTGTATGTGGTAGACGGAATGCCTACCACCGATACCAGGGCTATTAACCCGGCTGATATCGAAAACATTACAATACTCAAGGATGCTGCTTCAGCCGCCATTTATGGCGCGCAGGGAGCCAATGGTGTGGTGCTTATTACTACACGCAGAGGCAAGGAAGGTGCTCCAAGGTTTGAACTCAGCTCCTATGTGGGTTTCTCTTCTGTATGGAGAACACTTGAGGTACTTAACAGCGAGCAATACCGGGATCTGATGACAGAGCTTGGTCGCAACACGAACTGGAGTCTTTATAACGCAAATACCGACTGGCAGAATGAAATATTTAAAATGGGAATGTCGCAGAACTATCAATTCTCCGTTTCGGGAAGAAATGACCAAACCGGTTATTACCTGTCTGCAGGCTGGGTGGAGCAGGAAGGAGCTGTACGTAGCTCCAGTATGGATCGCTTTAACTTCAAGATGAATCTTGATCAGAAGGTCAATGAATGGCTGACATTTGGTTCCAACATCAGCTATTCCGATTACTTCGATGTGGATGTAAACGATAACCAAGCTGTAAATCAGGGAGGTGTGATCCTTGGAATGTTATCTACACCCCCAAATATTGGTATTTACAACGAAGACGGAACATTTACCAGTAATCCGTTTCAGGATTGGGAGAACCCCGTTTCTTCAACCGATGGTTCGGAAAGAGGGTATAAAAGCCGGCGCCTGCTGGGAAATATTTTTTCTGAAGTAAACCTGTTTCCCGATCTGCAATGGCGTACCAACCTGGGGATTGAACATTCCAATTCAGCCTACAGCTATTTTCTGGATCCCTTCCGCACCAGCTATGGCCGTGCCAGGCAGGGCATAAGCCAGTACAATACCGATAATTATAACTTCTGGATACTGGAAAACCTGCTCACATACAGCCGGACTTTTAACGAACACTCTTTTTCCGCAATGGGAGGTGCCGTATTGCAAAAAAGCCAGTGGGAGAACAGTGCGATAGAAAGGATCGGATTTGCCAGCGATGCTATTATCACACCCAATGCAGGTGCTACCATACAGAATGCAACTGCATCGAAAGCAGAAAAAGCCAATGCATCTTTAATCAGCCGGTTTAATTACGACTATGCAAGCCGATATTTGTTAACAGCAAATTTTCGGGTTGATGGCTCATCATCCTTCGGACCAGGGAACCGATGGGGATATTTCCCCTCCTTTTCTGCCGGATGGCGTATTTCTGATGAAGAATTCATGCCCGAGTGGGACTTTCTGACCGACCTGAAGATTCGTGCCGGTTGGGGTATGGTGGGTAACGACAATATTCCCGGGTATGCATTCCTTGGAAGAGTGGGTGTGGGAGCCAACTACCCCATTGGAGGTGTTATCTTGCCAGGAACTTATCCCGCATCGATTGAAAACCGAAACCTTAAATGGGAGGCTACCGAGCAAACCAATATCGGTATGGACTTTACCTTCTTTGAGGCCAGATTGTTGTTTTCTGCTGATGCCTACATTAAAAACACTTCAGACTTATTGCTGTTTATTAATCTGCCGCATCTTACCGGTTTTTCAAACGGATTGCTCAACGTGGGTAAACTAGAAAACCGCGGTATTGAGTTTGAGATTTCTTCACGCAATTTTACACGCGATTTTATTTGGAATACTGACTTCAACATTTCCTTTAACCGCAATAAGGTAATTGATGTAGTAGGCCAGGAGATCATTGGTGGCAGTGTGGCCGGCAGAGGCGATGTGAGCTATTCAAGAGAGGGAGAGCCCCTGGGCCTGTTTTATGGTTACATAGCAGGTGGTGTTGATCCTGCAACCGGCATGATGTATTACATAAACCAAGACGGCGAAAGTGTATTTAACCCAACCCCGGAAGACAGAACCATCATTGGAGACCCTAATCCTGACTTTCTGTTTGGTTTGTCAAACAGTTTTGCCTACAGAAACTTCGATTTGTCTGTTTTTGTGCAAGGTTCTTACGGAAATGATATCTTTAACGCAACCCGCATAGAAACGGAAGGAATGTTAGATGCTAAAAACCAGAGTCGCACAGTGCTCAACAGGTGGAGGGCGCCCGGTCAGGAAACAGACATACCCAGGGCTGTGGCAGATAATACAGACAATTCAATCCTTTCCACACGGTTTGTGGAAGATGGTTCTTATTTGCGGGTGAAATCAATTACCCTGGGCTATGAATTGCCCTCATCGGTAATACAAAAATTGAATATCAAAAACCTGAGATTCCATGTTTCGGCTGAGAACCTGCTGACATTTACCAACTATTCCGGTTATGATCCCGAGGTAAATGCCTTCGGCACCAGCAATATTGCCCTGGGTGTTGATTATGGTACCTATCCGCATACGCGCAACCTCATCTTCGGTGTCAATGTTTCTTTCTAATACCTGAAAGCCAGATATAAAAACTTTTAATATTATTGTTATGCAAAAAGACAGAATATTCCAATTTATAGTCGCCATGAGCTTGGTAGTCTCATTCAGCTCCTGTGAAGACTTTTTGGATCTGAAACCCATATCAGAAGCTACTACAGCTAACGCCTACAGCACTGCCAATGATGCTGAAGCAGCACTTACAGGGCTGTACGACTCGTTCCAGTCAGAATATTACATTTGGGACAACATTATTTTCAATGATGTGATATCCGATAATTATTATGCGGGGGGTGATAACCCTGAAATATTTGCCATTGCCGGCCTGAACCTATCGCCCACCAACAGCAGGTTATTCAACAACTGGTCGCAGATATACAATGCCATAGCCAAGGCAAACACGGTTCTGGAAAAGGTACCTCAAATTGAAGACCCCAGGCTTGATTTGAATAACCGGAGAGAGCAGATACTGGCAGAAGCCGCTTTTTTAAGGGCATTCCATTATTATCAGCTTGTTAAAATGTGGGGTGGAGTGCCACTCGTAACCCGACCCATTAACTCACTTGATCCTTCAGAAACCCATTTGCCGCGTAATACAGAAGATGAAGTATACCAGCAGATCATCACCGATCTCGAGTTTGCTCTTGAATGGCTCCCCGATACCTACAACAACAATGCAAGCCTGAATAAGGCCAGGGCCACGGCTGGTGCAGCCAATGCGCTCATGGCAACAGTTTATGCACAAAAGCCCGACAGGGACTATACACAGGTTTTGCATTATTGCATACAAGTGGAAGAAAGTAGCGCCAATTACACATTATTATCCAACTTTGCCCACCTTTTTGATGGCAACCATTACAACAATGCTGAATCCATAATGGAAGTGCAGTTTACCGGCGATACTGAAGCAAACTGGGGCCCCCAGCTCTTGCTTCCGCCTTCACTTACCGGTGACTCATGGAGAAAATTTGTTGTTCCCTCGGTTAACCTTGTCAATGCCTTTGATTCCGAAGGTGATGTTATCCGTAAAAATGCGAGCATTTTATGGGAAAGTGCACCATGGGCCGATGAGTTCTGGCATAACACTGTGGGTAGCACTATTCCCTTTGCTTACAGATGGAAAAGTGCCAATGGATGGGCAAGCACTAACCGCCAGTATATTTTCCGATTGGCCGATATCATTTTGCTGAAAGCCGAAGCCCTGAATGAACTGGGGCAGGTGGAGCAGGCTCGTGTAGAAATAAACAGGATTAGATCAAGGGTTAATCTTGGTCCTACTCCGGCAACAAACCAGCAGGAAATGAGAATGGCTATTTTGAATGAACGCAGACTTGAATTGTGCCAGGAAGCCAGAAGGTGGGATGACCTCAGGAGAATGGATATGGCAGTTGATGTTATGAACAACCTTCAGGAGATCGATCTTCGCACCAATACAGTTGTAGACTTCAACATGACAGATTACAAGAAGCTGCTTCCCATACCCCAGCAGGAACGAAACAGAAATCCCAACCTGTCGCAAAATCCAGGGTACAATTAATACCGGTTAGTAAACTTTATTGTGTCGAAAAAACAGCAAATTAAAACCATGATTTGCAAGGGTTTATATAGTATAATTATTCTGATGGCATTAATTCTTACCAGTTGCTCAGATGACGAACCGGTATATATGCCACCAAAACCTCCGGTCACTGGTGTGGGGGAGGCTAAGGCATGGGTTACTACTGGAAATCGCAACCGTCTTTTACATCAGGAAGGTGATATCATCATTTATGAAGGGCAGCAAACGGATCTGCCTTCCACCAGCATTGATTTTGATGAACTTTTCCAGGAAATGGAAGGATTCGGGGCTGCATTGACAGGCTCATCGGCCTGGCTTATTAACAGGCAAATGAGCAACGCGCAAAGCCAGCAGTTGCTCACCGATTTGTTTCATCCAGACAATGGAATAGGTGTGAGTTACCTGAGATTACCCATGGGGTCTTCTGATTTTTCTCTGTCCAATTACACCTACAACGACCTTTTACCCGGACAAAGTGACCCTGACCTTGAATTCTTTTCCATTGCCCCTGACCGGCAGGATATAATTCCTGTTTTAAAAAGAATTCTGGAAATAAACCCGGAAATCAAAATTATGGGGAGCCCCTGGAGTGCACCCGCATGGATGAAAACCAGCGGATCGCTCATGGGTGGAAAACTTAAAGAAGAATGGTATGAAACCTATGCTCTTTACTTTGTAAAGTTTATCCAGGCCTATGCCCTGGAAGGAATACCCATTGATGCTATTACACCTCAGAATGAGCCTTTACATGAAAGCTCAGGTTATCCAACCATGCGAATGGAGGCCCATGAGCAGAATGTTTTTATCAGAGATCATCTGGGGCCTCTTTTCATTGAGCATGGCATTACCACCAAAATCATTATTTATGATCACAACTGGGACAGGTTTGACTATCCCATTGAGATACTGAATGACCCTGTTACACGTGATTACGTCGAAGGTTCTGCCTTTCATGCATATGGAGGAAGTGTAAGTGCTATGTCGCAGGTTCATGCAACACATCCCGACAAGGGGCTCTATTTTACAGAGATATCGGGAGGAGGATGGGCAACCGATTTTTCCGATAATCTTAAATGGAATATGTCGAACATTTTTATTGGTACAGCAAATCATTGGTCGAAAAATGCCTTGCTGTGGAACCTTGCCCTTGATCAAAACGATGGCCCCACCAACGGTGGTTGCCAGAATTGCCGGGGTGTGGTAACCATATTGCCCGGAGGCAATGTTGAACGAAACGAAGAATATTATGCCCTGGGCCATATGTCGAAATTTATAAAACCAGGAGCACGCCGGGCCGCATCAACGGGTTTCCCATCTTCCGAAAATCTGGAAAGCGTGGCATTTGTTAATCCTGACGATTCAAAAGTGTTGGTGGTGCTTAACAGCAACACCAGCCCAAAATCTTTTGCCGTAAATTTTGATGATAAAATTTTTGAATACAGAATTGACGGTAATGCCGTTGCCACAATTGTATGGGAGTAATACATTAACCCTTTAATCTATGATTTTAATAAACCAATTTTAAATTAATTTTTAATATTAACCCCGGGCACTTCTGATCCATTAGCTATTAGCAGGTGTCCTGTCAAAACAACAATCACATATGAAAAAAAGAAAAATTTCGCTTGTTCTCATTTCTGTGTTTGCCTTTTTTTTATGGGCATGCAGTGACAAAGACAACATTGACCCCGTTGGTGAATGGGAGCTTTTTGCTCCTGAACTGACTTCTCCGGCAGATAATGCCACAATTGATCTTGATCAGGACAACCCCCTGGATGAGCTGCAATTCTCCTGGTCTGCTGCCGAGTCTGAAGCAGACTACCAGATCAGGTATTCACTGGTAATTGACGTTCGTGGAGCTACCAGTTTTGAAAGTCCGGTTTTAAAGGTTGATTCTGACGATAATGGTGCTTCAACAAACGTGTCAATCACCCATCAAACTGTTGACCAGGCGCTTTCAGCAGCTGGCTATGAAGCCGGTGAAACAGCTGAACTGCTTTGGGGTGTTATCGCAACATCAATGGACAAAGAGGCTCATTCCACACGCAACATTACCTTTAAGCGATTTGATGAAGAAACCCTGCCAACAGCCCTTTATCTTTCAGGAAGTGCCACTGAAGCCGGTACTGTGGTAGGCGATGCTTTACCCCTTAGGACTTTGCTGGATGCCGAAGGAAATCTATCCAATGTATACGAGATTTACACATCTTTTGAAGCCACAGGAACATTCACCCTTTTAACATCTCAGTCAGATCAGGCGATTTCTTATGGTGGTGCTGAGGGTAACCTGGTGAAAAACGGAAACCCGATTGCATCACCCGGTGAAGGTACCTACAGATTAACAGCAGATTTTAACAATAACACCTACGAATTCCTGGAGATTGAAAAATGGAGTCTTGTTGGAAACGGTGTGCCCGGTGGATGGGGCGGTGATAATCCGCTGGAGTATGTTGGCAATGGAGTTTGGGAAGGTAAAGTTGCTTTCATGGATGATGAAAATGAGGACCCCCGTTTTATTTTCCGTGCCAATGGAAGTTGGGACTACATCATGAAAAAAATCGTGGGAACGCCCAATCATATTTACATGGAATCGCAGGCCCCGGATGCAGGATATGATGTTGAGGATATCGTGGTCTCTGAATTTGGACCTCATATCGTAACCATGGATCTTAGCAGTAATCCTTACGTGTTCTCCTGGGAGTTTGATGACAGTGTGGAGCCCCCCGGGGAAACACCCAATGCTTTATTCCTGTTTGCCAATGGCGTTATGATTGCCGAGCTTAATAAAAACGGTAATGTGTTTGAAAGCCAGGTGCATCATGCACTTCAGACATCTGTAAATTACTCCCTCAATAGTGAGGCTGACGGTTCGGGTACCGCCTACAGTCTTGAACAAGCACTTGGCACAACAGATAACCCGGGTGCGGACAAACCTTCCGGTGTTATAAACTTTGGATTGGGTGGCGCAGAATTTACTGTAGCTTACGATCAGGCATTCAAATTCAGCATTAATTTTGAAACTGCATTGGTTAGCTGGCATTGTTACAATATAAAGCTGTTCCACTGGGACAACTGGGATGATCGGGATGAGTTCGTAATGACTTATGAGCATCCGTTTATTTATAAGGTAACTGCTCCGCTTTCTGCCGGATATGATTTGAAATTTATTTCACCCTGGGATGTGGATATGGGTAGTGAAGAACCTGAAGAGCTTTCTTCAACGCTCATTAACGGCGGCGGACAAAACCTGGTTTGCATTACCGAGAGTGGAACATATGATGTAACCATTGAGGTAGCTAATGATTTTGCCACCGGAACCTATGAGTTTGTAAAACAATAATGGTTTTTGCCGGGCTGTAAGCTCAGCTAGTGAAAGTTAAGGACCAGGGCTATCATTTGATATAACAGTTTTTCTCCACGTGTAAAAGAGGAGAAATGTGATCTCTCAGGATTGCCCTGGTTATTTTTTGACTCAGAAATTCAAAACAACATGGAAATTCGCACCAGAATCATCGTTTTAATCAGCTTTACCCTGATTGCATTAAACGCTTGTGGCACAGGCACAGGTCAAAGCACCGCGGAAGTATGGCTCACCACTTCCGATCAAAGAATTCTCTTTGAGCAACAGCAATCCATCCTGATCGAAACATTACCTGAAGATTATTCCGGGACGATCATCCGGATCCAACCGGAAAACACCTTCCAGACCATAGATGGGTTTGGATATACCCTAACTGGTGGAAGTGCCCGCTTATTAAATGAAATGGACCCCGATGCAAGGCGTGTTGTTCTTGAAGAACTGTTTGGTACAAAAGGCAACTCCATAGGCGTTAGTTATCTCAGGTTGAGTATAGGTGCATCCGATCTAAGTGATAGCGTATTCACCTACAGTGATTTACCAGTTGGAGAAACTGACCCTGACATGACCCATTTTTCCATTGAGATGGAGAAAGTACATCTGGTGCCGGTTTTGAAAGAGATTCTTGAAATCTTTCCCGAAATGAAGATCATGGGCTCACCCTGGACACCACCCCTTTGGATGAAAACCAACAATCACTCCATTGGTGGCAGCCTGAAGCCTGAATTCTATGATGCATACGCCCTGTATTTCGTAAAATATATCCAGGCAATGCAGCAGGAAGGAATTGCCATTGATGCTATAACGGTACAGAATGAACCTCTTCATTTGGGCAACAATCCAAGCTTGCTCATGAAGGCGTACGAACAGGCTGCCTTTATCAGGCAAAGTCTTGGGCCCGCTTTTCGCGAACATCAGATCAACACCCGCATTGTTATTTACGACCATAATGCCGACAGGATCGATTATCCTCTGGAAGTCCTTGCAGACGAAGAGGCCAGGCAATATATAGATGGAACAGCTTTTCACCTTTACGGGGGCAGGGTTGATGATATCAGCAAAGTTCATGAAGCCTACCCGGATAAGAATCTCTATTTTACAGAACAGTGGGTGGGTCATCCGCAGGATTTTCCCAATGATATGGCATGGCATGTAAGGGAACTGATCGTAGGTGCCACACGCAACTGGTGCCGCAATATACTGGAATGGAATCTTGCTGCCGACCCCGAACAGAAACCCCACACTCCCGGCGGATGCACGCGTTGTCTGGGAGCAATTACCATTGACGGTAACGAAATTGAGAGAAATGTGGCCTATTATACCATTGCTCATGCTTCCAGATTTGTGAGGCCGGGTTCGGTTCGTATCGACTCCGATGTAGTAAGGGGTCTGCCCAACGTGGCCTTTATCACACCCGACAACCAAGCAGTACTTATTGTTCTTAACGATACACGAAGAACGAGGGAGTTTGGCATTGCAATGGGGCAGGATTTTATACCGGCGCAACTTTCGCCGGGAGCTTTAGCCACATATATACTGAAATAATTTATTTATCCGATCCGTAGAATCATTTCCATTGATCACTAAAATAAACTGATTTGCAAAAACGTGCTGACAAACTTTTTTGTATTTGAAATAAAAAACAACTGCAGAAAGGCTTTCAGCCAATTAATCCAATATCTCTGAATTATGAATAGATTCTTAATAATTGCCTTAATTGTAATTACCTTTTTTACCGCCTGTAAAGATTCAGGGAAGAAAGACCCTGCTTCAAGAGTTGAGAGAATTCCTTTTGTTGAAGAACTACTGAGCCGGATGACCCTGGAAGAGAAAGTGGGTCAGATGGCCCAGATAACACTTGATGTAATCACCATCGGTGAAGATGAAACCGTTTCCGATGAACCTGTTGCACTGGATATGGACCTTGTAAGGTGGGCAGTGGCAGAATATGGAGTGGGTTCCGTGCTCAACACTGCCAATAACCGGGCACGTACCCGTGAGAAATGGCACACAATAGTCAGTCAGATCCAGGAAGTGGCCCTTAATGAAACCCGTTTGGGTATTCCTGTACTCTATGGTATTGATGCTATACACGGAACTACTTATACAGCAGGGGCAACATTCTTTCCTCAGCAAATAGGCCAGGCGGCTACCTTTAATCCTGACCTGGTTCGTAAAGCTGCGGAGATCACTGCTTATGAAACCCGGGCTTCTGCCATTCCATGGACCTTCTCCCCGGTATTGGATATGGGACGCGACCCACGCTTCCCGAGGATGTGGGAAACTTTTGGCGAAGATGTTTACCTTACCAAAGTTTTGGGTGTGGAAATGATAAAAGGATATGAAGGTGAAGATAATGATGTATCCGATCCTTTCAGGATAGCATCATGTGCCAAGCATTATCTGGGTTACAGTGTACCGGTTTCAGGGAAAGACCGCACTCCCGCCCTGATAC
>JAHYJD010000134.1 GCA_019429365.1 Bacteroidales bacterium
GGATAGCAGTATTGTTTATGGTAATGGGCGTTTTTCTGAAGAAGCCTGCGGTTTTCAGGGCGAGTATCAGTTGAATGTGGCCGGGGTAGCGAAGTGTTTTTTCGCGCATATTGGGTATGTGCTCCATATTGGCCAGTAGCGACCGCAGTCCGTCGGTATAAAAAGCCTCCAGGGTACCCACCTTATCGAAAAACATTAACTCGGGCTCACTCATGGCCGGTTTGGTAAGCAACTGGCCTTTCTCAACATAACGCGCCGGGCGGGTGTATTCTTCAATCACATCGATGGGCGAGAAAGGCGCCTTGTAGAAGAATGGATAAACTTTAATGCGCGGCAGCCCGCCTACCACATATTCAAAATTTTCGATCTCCATTATTTCGTTGTGAAAGCCTATCATCATGTTTGGCACACCGGGAGCCACTCCGCAGTCGGTAATGGCGGTCACTCCCTTTTGGGCAGCCAGGGCGTTGAGCTCCATAAAATCTTCGGGCATAAAAGAAATGTCCACAATGTTTTTTCCGGCTTCAATCACGGTGCGAACGGTATCAAACCCCATAAAGCCCGGCACAGCCGACACCACCAGATCGCAATCGGCCACCAGCCTGCTTATGCTTTCTTCTTCCATCAGGTTCACGCCCACCGTTTCAATGGAATAATTCTTTGAAAGATAATCCAGGGAATCCTGGTCGATATCGGCTGCCAATACCTGATGCTTTTTACTAAGGTCAATGGCAATGGCTTTGCCTACCATACCTGCACCCAAAACGACAATTTTGCTCATGGCTGAAAATTTTTGTAAAAAAAATGCCCGAAAAGGCCGCGCCGGCTAAGTTATTAAAATTGTGAAAATATCAGGGTCTGTGCATCAAAAAGAAATTACAGTATTTATTAACCCCAATTGCCGCCTTTCTTTAATTTTGCATTCTGGTAAAAGAGCCGTCCCCCCTTTGCCAATCCGTTCGTTACATGCAACTTAACCAAAGTTCTAACATACATTCGAAGCGCAAGAGCATTATTCTTGCCGCCATGGTGCTTATCGGGTTTGTTTACCTGGTGCGCCTGTTCCAGATACAGGTGCTGGATCCTTCTTACAAGCTTTCGGCCGACAGCAACGTATTGCGCTATGTTACCGACTACCCTGCCCGCGGCCTGATTTACGACCGCAATGGCGAGCTGCTGGTATACAACGAGGCGCATTACGACCTGATGGTGGTGCCCGGGCAGGTGCGCGATATCGACACCACCGAGTTTTGCAGGCTGCTGGGCATTGAAAAGGAGTTGTTTGAAAGCCGCCTGCAACAGGCGCGCGACTATTCGCGTTTCCGGCCTTCGATTTTCGAGAGCCAGATATCAAAAAACACCTTTGCCGTATTCCAGGAAAAGTTGTTCCGCTTCCCGGGCTTCTTTGTGCAGCCGCGAACACTGCGCAAATATACCTATCCCATGGCTGCCCACACCTTTGGTTATGTTGGAGAGGTAGGCCCGCGCGAAATTGAACAAAATCCATATTACCGCTCGGGCGATTACATGGGCATTAGCGGCATTGAACGATCGTATGAGGAGCAGCTGCGCGGAAAGAAAGGAGTAAGGGTTCGACTGGTAGATGTACTAAACCGCGACATCGGGCCTTTTCAGGAGGGACGCTTCGACACCATTGCCATTCCGGGCAAAGACCTTTACACCACCATCGATGCCAAACTTCAGCTGTATGGTGAGCAGCTTATGCGCAACAAGCGGGGCAGCATTGTGGCCATCGAGCCCTCCACCGGTGAAATTCTGGCTTTGGTATCGGCCCCGGGCTACGACCCCAACCTGCTGGTGGGCAGGGTGCGCAACCAGAATTACCACCAGCTGCAGCAAGATGAACTAAAGCCCCTTTTCAACCGTGCCCTAATGGCGCAGTACCCGCCGGGATCATCCTTTAAGATCGTAAACACCCTGATTGCCCTTCAGGAAGGTGTCATTAACTACAACAGCAGCTATGGCTGCGGCGGGGCCTATCACAGCGGAGGCATTACAGTGCGCTGCCGCAGCCATCCCAGCCCTGTGAATGTACTCAGCAGCATCCAGTTCAGCTGCAACACATACAGTTGCATCATTTTTCGCAACACCCTCGACCAGCCAAATTTTTCGAATATGCAGGAAAGTTTTAACAACTGGAGGCGGCATGTCACCAGTTTTGGTTTCGGGCAGGTGTTTGGCAGCGACCTGGCCTACGAGCTCAGTGGCCTGTTACCCACCTCCGACTATTACGACCGCATTTATGGCAGCCGCGGCTGGCGGTCGCTCACCATTATTTCGCTTGCCATCGGGCAGGGCGAATTAGGCACCACCCCGGTACAGATGGCCAACCTGGCCGCTACGGTCGCCAACAGGGGGCATTTCTTCACCCCCCACATCGTTCGCTCCATTGGTGAGCCCGACAGCCTGCAGGCCCGTTTTCTGGCAAGAAATGAAACAACGGTTGACCGGGCCCATTTCGAAGCCATGGCCCATGCCATGCAGGCCGTGGTGGATGCCGGCACCGGACGATTTTCGCACATCCAGGGAATTACCATGGGCGGAAAAACCGGCACCGTGCAAAACCCCCATGGTGAAAACCACAGCGTTTTCCTTGCCTTTGCGCCGGTAGAAAACCCGAAGATTGCCATCTCCGTAGTAGTTGAAAATGCAGGATATGGCTCCACCTGGGCCGCACCCATAGCCAGCCTTATGATAGAAAAATACCTCAGCGGACAGATTGGACGCCAGTGGTTTGAGCAAAGGATTCTGGAAGCAAGTTTTTTAACCAACAAGCCATGAGAAAGCAATTCGATTTTTTTAAAAACATCGACAAGACCCTTGTCTTTCTTTTCCTTGTGATGATTTTCATGGGCTGGTTCAATATTTTTGCTGCCGAGCTGAAAGAGGGGCACCAGAGCATTTTCGATGTCAGCCAAAACTATGGCAAGCAGCTTTTTTGGATCATCACGGCCCTTTTGCTGGCTGTGGTAATCCTCATGTTTGACGCAAAGTTCTTTCCGGCCTTTGCCTGGGTCATTTACGGAGGGCTAATGGTTATCCTGGTGGGCGTGCTGTTTTTTGGTGTCGAGATCAATGCCTCAAAGTCGTGGTTTCGCATCGGGGGCTTTCAGTTGCAACCGGCCGAATTTGCCAAATATGCCACGGCCCTGGCCCTGGCGCGCTACATCAGCGAAGTTAAGATGCGCACCCTCGACTGGCCTGCACGCCTTAAGCCACTGGCCATTATCGCTTTGCCCGTTGCCCTGATCTTTTTACAAAACGACACCGGCACCGCGCTGGTGTTTGCAGCTTTTGTGCTGGTACTCTACCGCGAAGGCTATATTAGCGGCCTGCTGCTCACATTCGGACTGATCGCTATCTTCCTCTTTGTAATGACTTTGATCCTCAATGAATTTATTATAATTGGCGCACTCGCGGTTATTGCCCTTGCCGGAGCCATCATTCTCAGAAGAAAAAGAAGGGAGATGGTTCAGCTCCTTGGCTTGTTTGCCATCCTTTCGGTGTATGTCTATTCGGCCGATTATGCTTTTGAGAATTTCCTGCAGCCCCACCAAAAGCTGCGCATCGAAGTATTGATTAACGAAGAGGTTGACCTTAAAGGGGCTGGTTACAACCTCAATCAGTCGAAAATCGCCATTGGCTCGGGCGGATTTTGGGGAAAGGGCTACCTCAAAGGCACCCAAACCAAATTCAACTTTGTGCCCGAGCAGGGCACCGATTTTATTTTCTGCACCATTGGAGAAGAATGGGGCTTTGTGGGCAGCTTTACCATTATTGCGTTATACATCCTTTTTATGGCCAGGCTACTTGTCCTTGCCGAACGCCAGCGATCGGCCTTCAGCCGAGTTTTTGGCTACTCTATTGCATCCATACTCTTCTTCCACTTTGCCATAAACATTGGCATGACCATTGGCATGATGCCCGTTATTGGTATTCCCCTGCCCTTTTTTAGCTATGGCGGATCTTCACTCTGGGGCTTCACCGTAATGATTTTTACTTTTTTGAAGCTGGATTCAAAAAGACTGGAATTGTTATAATCCAGGCGTCCGTCATCTGTCATCAGTCCTTATTAAAAAGCTCAGGTAAGAAAACAATTGCCCTGCTTTCTCGAATATTTGCTGAAAGTTTTTTACTTTCGGACAGAGAAATAGCATTTATATGAAGATAGCCCTCTTTGGCCGTGAGTTTAACCCGGCCTACTTTGCACCGGTTAACACCTTGCTGGCTGCTCTCGAAACACGAGTGACAGAGTTTCTGGTATATGAAAGTTTTTACCAGTACCTGAGCAGTGGTCACCAATTTTCCAGGCCAGTAAAAACCTTTAAAACCGATAAGGAGCTTGACCCCGACACTTTTTGCATGATCAGCATAGGAGGCGACGGCACCCTGCTCGACACCATTACTTTGCTGCAAGACTCGGGTATTCCGGTGCTTGGCATCAATACTGGCCGGCTGGGTTTTCTTTCGGCCGTTTCGACCGATGAGGTAAGCATGGCTGCCGAGGCCCTGCTCAGCGGTAACTTTACCCTCGATCGCCGCAGCGTGCTGCAGTTGGTTGCTCCCGAAGACCTTTTCGGCTCTTTCAGCTTTGCCCTCAACGAGCTCACCGTGCTAAAGCGCGACACCTCCACCATGATCTCCATAAGCGCCTATGTCGATGGGCTGTTCTTAAACACCTACTGGGCCGACGGGCTTATTATTGCTACCCCAACAGGCTCCACAGGTTATTCGCTGAGTTGCGGCGGCCCCATTATCTCACCCGAATCGCGCAATTTTATTATCACCCCCATTGCCACACACAATCTTACGGTAAGGCCTATCGTTATTCCTGATACCAGCACCGTAAAGTTGCGCATCAGTGGCCGATCACAGGATTACCTGGTGGTGCTTGATTCCAGATCTAGGCCATTGTCAACTTCAGTGGAGCTGGTGGTGAAAAAGGCAAGGTTTTCCATTAACCTGATCTGCCTCGGCCAAAAAGATTTTTTTAAAACCATCAGAAACAAACTGGCCTGGGGGCTAGACAAGCGTAACTAAACAGAAAATTTAAGCGTATACCTGCAAAAAACAGGCTTTTATTGAAAAAAAAGTAATTTTGTGCTTTACCTATGCCCGCTTACATGAAAAAATTACTGGTTCCGCTTTTCCTTACCCTGTTTTTACTGCCCGAGGCCTCCGGCCAGCTATGGATGCGCGAACGGCAGTTTGTTTTTTTTGGCCTGGGTGCCTCCGGCTTTATGGGTGACCTTGGAGGCGCCGACAAAATCGGCACGCAGGATTACCGCGACTTCAACTTCAGGGCGGTCAGGCCTGCCACTAAAATAGGATATCGGTACTTCATAAACTACGACTTGTCCATTACAGGCAACCTTGCTTTTGGCTATGTATCGGGCAACGACCGCCACACACAGGAGACTTTCCGCAACAACCGAAACCTTCAGTTCCGTTCTCCCGTGCTCGAAACCTCGGTGCAGGGCGAGTGGTTTTTCTATACCGATGGCAAGGTGGGCGCCCGCTACCGCGATCAAACCCGCAACATTGGCTGGATTGGCTACCGGCTCAGAGGCTACGTTTTTGCAGGCATAGGCGGGTTTTTCTTTAACCCACAGGGCTACTTCGATGGCGCTCACTACCTGACCCTCAATCATGCTAGTATTACCCCTGAAAATCCAGAAATTGATTTTACTCCCGAACTTTTACCTCGCGATGGATGGTACAATCTGAGGCCTTTG
>JAHYJD010000135.1 GCA_019429365.1 Bacteroidales bacterium
AGTCTACACCACCAAAAGCCTGCATGAGGCTAAGCACTTGGGTGTTGAAGTCGGCGGCATTGGGTGAGGCCACCAAAACAGAAATGTTTTTTCCATTCCGTGCTTTTAATGCGCCTTCTACTGAACGTAAAGCAGGAGCGTGCTGAATGGATGAAGAAACCGTTTTTTGAGAAGGGTCGGCAAAGGTCTGTTCAGACCGCTGCGCTCTTTCCTTTTCTCGCAAGAGTTTCTCCGCGTCTTGTGGATCTACCTGGCTAAACTGCCCGAAAGACAGGGTAGCAAGAAAAATCGCACTGAAAAAAAGCGTAATTCTCTTCATAGTTTAACAATTAATTTAGTTAGATAATAAAAAAAGAAATCCTGAAAAAACCAAAAACCCGGCGTTTTCAGGCGGTTTAAAGAACTTCAAATAAACAAAAAATTTTTCAGAATACCCAGAGAAACCAGCCATGTGATTTTTCTGAAACCCTTATCAACAAAGGAATGCAGGTTGCAAAACCTTGCCTTGCAGGCTTTTAGCTTTAAGAAAATAGAAATAATTTTTTTGAAAATTTTTTATACAATGCCTGTTAATGCTGAGTTTTTAAAATTTTTTTTAAATCAATTAATGGTATTTTTATCACTGAACCTATGCTTTTATTAAATAATTGTATGTTCATTGTCTAAAAGGCAAAAAAAAGTTGGATGGCATGCCATCCAACTTTTTTTTATTGAAATCAGGGGTTTATTTCAGTACCTGAACGCGCTTGTTAATAATTCCGCTTATGGTTTTTACCCGGACAAAGTATATGCCTTGTTTCAGGTTTGCCACATTTATCTGGTGGCGGTTACCCTGTCCGTTTTCCAAATAAACCAATTGTCCAAGCATATCGATCATTTGAATTTGAGATATGGGTTCGTCAGCAACGATATTTAAGATGTCGCGGGCCGGATTTGGATACAGGTTCAGCGAGCCCTCCGCAATAACCGGCACACTGGTAGGATCGGTAAGCGAGCCAAACCAGTTGTAAACCTCCATGGGGCCTGTAACTTCAATTACCCTGTTGGGGTCGCCGGGCCATTCGCCATCATCCCATGAAGGGCCATCGAAATATTTGTATTGATAGCTTCCGGCGGGCAGCTCCATGGTAATGGTAAAAATATACACGTTGTCGGTGGCATCCAGCAATTGTTCGTCGGGCATGGAACCTGGTGTGGCCCAGTTAATACCCGGGAATGAACCGGTAATATAATAGTTTCCGCTGCCGGGTTCGAAGCCGGGGGCGTATCGTGCATCCAGTTCAAAAGTCACATCATAGCGCTCCTGGATAATAGTGACGTTAACGGTTTGGTTGGCACCGGCCACGGTAACCTGGCCCGAAGTGCCCTGGTAGCCTTCTTTGGCAATGCTGTAATCGTAGGTGCCGTTGGGTGCCGAATAGGTGTAAACGCCTGCTTCGAGCGTCTGACCGTTAATGGTTATGGTAGCTCCATCCACATCGTTCTCATCCTGGTCTTTTACCACAAAGGCAATGTTGAAGAAACTAACCACCGGAAGGGCAATTTCAGCACTAACCAGCCAATTGTCGGGCGTCAGGGGGTTTCCGTTGGCCAGACGTGATCGGCTTGCCATATAACCATCGCCTTCGAGCACGCCAAAGAACCAGTTGCGGCCGTCTTCGTCGTTGTCAATGGCCATCCATCCTTCGGGCAGCCATTCAGGATCAATGGGCTCAGCCAAACCTTCTTCAAAATCTTCGAAAAGCACAATGGCAGGGCTGTCGCCGGTTCGCAGGGCAGTAATTTCCACATTGTCGATCACCAGGCGTTCCATGGCGGTAACGTCGTGGTGGCGGAAAGCAACCCTCACATCAGTGCTGTGGTACCATGAAATTTCGACCGAACGGTTTTGGTAATCCCATGCCGGAATTTCTGTCGACAGGGTTTCTTCAAACACCATCACAAAATCTTCTTCGTCGAAGGCGTAATCACCCTCCGGAACTTCTGCAATCCAAACGCTGTAATGTTCCGCCCTTAAGGGTGCTTCAGCAGCAGTAGCTGCCACATCCCAGCTTAAGATTATGTTGTTGAAAATGGCCGGGTCCTGGATCAGCTCTACGTTGACAAATACGTTGGCATTGACCACGGCCACCATTCCATCAGTGGGATAAAAACCGGGGCGTGTTACTTCGTATGGGTAAAAGCCCGGGGTTGCTTCGAATGTGTATGTGCCAGCAGGCATAGGCACTCCATCAATGCTGATCACGGCGTCGGTTATCAGTTCTCCTTCCAGGTCGAACACAGAAAAAGTGACGGTGTATTCCGGGTCGGTGCCTGCGGTCATTTCAACCGGTACGGTCAGGCCGGCATCATCGACTTCAAAAGTGCCGGCGGCGGTAAGATATCCATCCTTTTTAACAAAATACTGGTATTCTCCCGGAAAAAGTTCAAAATTGTAAACTCCGGCAGCATAGTCAATACCGTTGAGCGAAACGATGGCATCGGCAATTTCGCCACCGCCAGCGGCTTCTACTGTAAAATCGACATCGAAGGCATCGACAATGCGCAGGTCGTCGAAATATACTGCGCCGGTTACCCCGGCTGCCTGCCCGCTCCAGGTAAGCTGGAAGCTGTCAAAAATTATATAGTTTCCATCCCACAGGCCATTTCCGTTAACCCATCCAAGCACCGGGTCTTCCGAAAGACGCCAGGTGATGCGTTTCCAGCCAACCCAGTCGATGGTAAACCATTGCGATCCTTCCAGCTGGTTGTTGGGTTTTTCGCGGGTCATAAAGCGAAAGCGGTTTCCAGAACCATCGCCATACATAAACACTTCAATGGCCTGATGGGGAAGAAATTGCCTTTCTGGCTGGTTGGAGTTGCCCTCGGGCATGTGAAGCCTGATCAGGTGGCTGCCAGGAGCCAGGGGCTTGTCCTCATCCCACATGTAAGCCAGTTTCATAGAACCAGTGCTGCCAGTAGCAGGGTTCACGATTTCGGTTTCGAATTCACGGTAGGTAACCGCTTCATCATCAACGTCCTCAATAATACCCGTGGTACTGCCGCTCCCTGAGTAATCAGCAGCCCACCAAAGAGAGACCTCTATGGGGGGCTCAAAATCGTCGATATAGCGGAAGTTGGGATTATCTTCCTTGGCGGGTGCTTGGGCCGAAGCCAGGGAAAAACCCATCGCAAGCATTGCCATCAACAATGTGGTTAGAATTGTAAATTTTGTTTTCATACGAATGTTTTTTGGTTTGAAAAAGTTGAAGGTTTTTGTAAAGTTATGAAAAAACAGGGTGCAATCAAATTAAAGAATGCACCCTGCAAAGATCTATCTAATTACCTGTAATAATGTTTGTTGCCACCCATTACTGGTCAACACCCTGAGCAGGTAAATGCCCTGCTCCATTTCAGCCACATTCATCTCGATCTCCGTGTTTTGGGGTTCCATGCCGAACATCAATTTCCCATCCAACGAGAATACCTGCACTTTTTCAATGATTTGTCCGGCCACCAACTTCACTTGCTGGCGGGCAGGATTAGGAAACACCCTGAAGCCCCGAAGATTTACCTCAGGAACAGAAGTGTCGTCCTGCAAAACAGTGACTAAAGTAACCACCTTGAGCTCCAGAGGGGGTATGGCCTGGTTGATTTCCTCGGGCAGGTCAAAAGTTCCGGTAGCTGTATAATCGCCCGGAACCTGGGGATCGTAATCCTGTATGGTCCAGTCGAGCTCAACCGCAATCTCAAGCGTGGCATAGCTGGTAAAAAGCAGGGTAGTGGCAGGCAAGACCATGATCACATCTTCGATGGGCGTTCCGAAAGCTACCTGTACCGGTCCCACAGGCTGAATGCCCACAAGGAAAGGTTTCCTGACATTGACGATGGCCGTTACCTGCAGGGGTGTGGGGGGATTGGACTGGCTAACTCCGGCAGGCAAAGAGAAGATACCCGTGGCCAAATAATCGCCCGCCACAAAACCATCGTAGTCGGCAATGCTCCAGTCGAGGCCTACCACGTAAGTTTGGCCAAATTGGTCGGCAATGGTGGTGCTGGGCTGGAGCTCCCTGAGTGCAATGGTTTCGCTGGTGCCATAGGCCATGGAAATATCCTCGGCGGGGGTTATGGAGGCTATCATGGGGGCAGCCATGGCAATCTCTATCTGGTCGAGCATCAGCATATAGCTGTCGTGCGAAACATACTGAATGGCAAAACGGATGACTTGTCCGGCAAAATTGCCAAGAAAGTGCTCGTATTGAGTCCACTCCAGGGGAGCTTCAACATATTCTCCAGCCGACACCTGGGTAAAGGCCGAAGGATTAAACGAGAACACCGGACCCTCGTCGGGCATCACCAGCACCCTGAACCTTTCAAGGCCAAACTCGTCGGAAATGGATTTGGCGTAGAATTTCAGCACACTGGCCTCCGTGGCCATAATTTGCGGAGAAATCAGCCATTTGTTGTCGCCAACAATTTGCGACTGCATGGCTATGAGGTATTTGTCGCCATCCACTGGAGGATGGTTATCGATAATGGGTCCGGAGGTTTGGGCCGGATTCAGCACCTTAAAAGCATAAGTGGTGCCTGCTCCCGGAAAGGTAAAGCCATCCGGGTTCCAGGTAATAACTTCCTGCACATCCACGGTAATCCAGGGGAAGAGGTCGGTAGTGAAATCGTCAAAATCTTCGAAGCTTTCAAAGAGAGTTGTTGGGAAGGCGAGGTCTCCGCGTTTCACAAAACGCAGGTCGTCGAAATAGATGGAACCCTGCAGACCAGCCCCATTGGCATATCTCAGGTGGAAGCCATCGAGGTAGAAGTTCTGTCCTTCGAGTTCGCCATTTCCGTTCACCCAGCCAAACACCGGATCGTTTGCCAGGTCCCATGATATCAGCTTCCAGCCAACCCAGTCAATCGGTATCCATGAACTGCCTTCCAGGTGGTTGAGGCCATCACGAATCATCAACCGTAACTCATTTCCTGAGCCATCGCCAAAAACATATACCTGCAGCACATTGTCGATGTTGAAACGGTTGTTATTTTGGCTTGCCGTTGGCGGCAGGTACTGACGGATATATGGGGTGCCTGCAAAACCTTCAATCCAGGCATAGTCCAGGCGCATGCTTCCTGTGCTACCAGTCGTGTGGTTCACCACATTAATATCGTGGAACCGGCCGGTTTGCTCGGTTACAATGCCTGTGGTTTGCCCTGCTTGCTGTGGCTCCCACCAGTTCACAATGCCCGTATCGAATGAGTCGATCATGGTAAGCATTGTAATCTGCTGTTCAATCAGGTAAAACCTGAAGTTCATTGCTTCTGTCAGGTTGTTAAATTGGTCTGAGAAGCCGGCTGTCACGCTGACTTCGTAAGTCAACGAAGGATCCAGGTCAGTCGTTGGGAAGAAATGCAATACGCTCTGTCCGTTAATCACTTTATGGTGAATAACTCCCTGCACCAGGTTTGCGCTGTTAATTGGCGAAAGCGTTATGGCATCGGAAGCAATGCTGGAATCAATAATGGGTTCATCGTAAACCAGCCTGATGATGGGTCTGAGCACACGTGCAGGTTCATTTTCTGAGGGCGAAAAATCCAGCAGTTGAGGCGGGGTGCTGTCTTCTTCAGAGGTAGTAAACGCCAGCACAAAATCACCGCCTTCTTGTCCGTCGCCGTCGCCATCGAGGTATTGACCGGTAAGTTGG
>JAHYJD010000136.1 GCA_019429365.1 Bacteroidales bacterium
CAGGCGGTCCTTCTCTTCGATCTCTTTGAGTTTCTGACGCACCATCTCAAAGTTCCGCATATAGCGTTTTACCTTGACCGCATTGCCCGAGGTGATGTCGGCTTCGCAAAGCAGCATCAGGTCGTCGATGTCGTCTCCAGCTTCAAACAGCAGGCGCCTAACGGCAGAATCGGTTACGATACTTTCGCTGAGTACGATTGGCCGCAGATGCAGCAGCACAAGCTTTTTTACGTACTTCATTTTTTCATTCAGGGGAAGCTTAAGCCTGCGAAAAATATTGGGCACCATTTTGCTACCAAGAAATTCATGCCCGTGGAATGTCCAGCCCACTTCGGGATCAAATCGTTTGGTAGGTGGCTTGGCGATATCGTGCAGCAGGGCGGCCCAGCGCAGCCAAAGGTCGTCGGTGTTGGCAGCCAGGTTGTCGAGCACCTTCAGGGTATGCAAAAGGTTGTCTTTGTGCGCCTTGCCATTGACCACCTCCACCCCTTTGAGGGCTTCGAGTTCAGGGAAGAAATGCTTAAGCAAGCCCGAGTTATGCACCTGCAGTATGCCCTCTCCGGGCTTCCCGGCAAGCATGATCTTATTAAATTCATCCATGACCCGCTCAATGGATACGATTTTTATGCGGTGGGAGTATCGCTTGATGGCCTCGAATGAATCGGGGTCGATAAAGAACCCAAGCTGAGCTGAAAAGCGCAGGGCGCGCATCATTCGCAGGGGGTCGTCAGAATAAGTAAGGTCGGGATCGAGGGGTGTGCGTATTCTCTTCTCGCGCAGGTCCTTTTGCCCATCGAAAGGGTCGAGCAGGGTCCCGAAATCGTCCTTGTTGAGGCTGATGGCCATGGCGTTGATGGTGAAGTCGCGGCGGTTCACGTCGTCTGTCAGGCTGCCATCTTCAACTATGGGTTTACGCGAGTTCAGGCGGTACGATTCGCGACGGGCGCCCACAAACTCTACCTCAAAGTCGTTGTAGCGCAACATGGCAGTGCCAAAATTCTTAAACACTTTCAGCTTGCCTGTTTTCCCTGCTTTCTCGGCCACACGCCCAGCCAGGTCAATGCCGCTGCCCACAACCACAATATCAATATCTTTCGAATCCCTTTCAAGCAAAAGGTCTCTCACCCAGCCTCCGATAACAAAAGCCGGGAAACCCATTTCAGAGGCAGCCTCAGAAACGAGTCTGAAAACGGGATGAGCTAATTTTTCTTTCAAAAACTTTAATTTCTCAGGATTTGTATCTCACCATCCTCATTGATGCGCACAATGGTGGAAGCTTTGGGGCGGTTGACCTGGTGCTGGTTAATGCCAACCACATAATCAACCCCATTAATAATCTCGTTGGATATTTTACTGAACGACAGCGGGCTGGGGTCGCCTGAACGGTTGGCAGAGGTAGAGGTGATTGGTTTCCCAAAGGCCTTGAGCAATTGCTGGCAAAACTCATCGCGCGGAATGCGCACGGCTATGGACTGGTCCCCGGCCATCACATTTTTGGCCAGGTTGCGGGCACCAGGGTAAATTATGGTAAGCGGATCGGTCATGCTTTCAATCAGATCGATGGCCATTTCGGGAAGTTCACCAATATATTCCCTGAGTTTTTCCAGGGAGTCAACGAGAATAATCAGCGACTTTTGCGGTACCCGTCCCTTGAGTTTGTAAACTTTTTCGGTAGCCTTATAATTGGTGGCATCGCATCCAATTCCCCAAATAGTGTCGGTCGGATAAAGGATGGTGCCGCCCAGCTTCAATACCTCAACAACTTTTTTTATTTCTTCTTCCATCTTAAATTTTTGAAAGACCACCTTGAGGGGCCCAAAAACAGCGGGGTTTTCTGTGGTGCTTTCGTTCTACAAAGTTACAAAAACCAAAAATATCTTTTCCACAACCGAAACATAAATAAAACCACTTATAAAAGAGCGGCATAATTGAAAATGCAATAAAATTTTCTGCAAAGAATTAGGTTATATTTGTAGCCCTTTTCTTAGCCCCGGCCCATGGTAAAAAGCCTGTTTTACAAAAAAAGCGACGAGCCGCTGCACGCCTACCTGTATTACCTGTGCCTGTGCCTCATGCTGATTTCCTTGCCCACATCCATTTATTTTATCAGCGTGGCACAAATCCTGATGGGTGCCAACTGGCTGGCCGAAGGGCAATACCGCGAGAAAATACAACGCTTCCTGCGAAACAAGCCCGCCGTAATCTTCAGCCTGATCTACCTGGTATACCTTGCCGGTATTGCCTGGACCAGCGACCTGGCCTACGGAATTGGCTACGACCTGAAGAATAAGCTTCCGATCCTCACACTGACTTTTTTAATGGCCTCGAACCAACCATTGAGGCCTGTAAGGCTTCGGGGACTGATCACTGTTTTTTCACTCACTGTGCTGGTTACCTCCATTATCGGATTTATCATTTTCCTTAGTCGCGACTACATTAATCCCCGCTCCATTTCGCCTTTTATCTCACATGTGTACCTAAGCATGATGGTGGTTTTTTCCATTTTCCTGATCCCCTGGCACACAAGGCAGGTTGCCGAAAATCCTCGCTGGCGGAAGCTTTCGTGGCTCGCCTCTGCATGGCTGCTATTGTACCTGTTTATTCTAAGCTCCATTACAGGCATTCTTTGCCTGGGGGGTGTGGTGGTTTTCTTGCTAACCAAGGAAATATTCAGCAAATCAACGCTTTCGCGGAAAATAATGGCCGTGGCAGCCTTTGCCGTCATGGCAGCTGCCAGCCTTTTGCTCTTTATGTATGTGATAAGGCCCCTTACCATAAAAATCACACCTGAGCCCCTTGCCCTTACAGAAAAGACCAGCGAAGGAAATGCGTATCGCCATGACGTTGAAAACCAGCAAAGAGAGAATGGCCACCTGGTATATCATTTTATTGCCGAAGTTGAAATTGACGCCGCATGGAACGAGCGAAGCCAAATTGACATTGACAGCACGGACCATTCGGGGCAACCCATAAAAGCAACGGTGTACCGCTATCTTTCTTCAAAAGGTCTGAGAAAAGACAAGGAAGGAATCAATGCACTGAAGGAAAAAGATATTGAAGCCATTGAACACGGCATCCCGAATCACCTGTATACCCGCTGGCCCAACCTGCTGGTGAGGTTGCATCAAAGCGCGTGGGAGTTTTTTGAATACAACCGAACAGGAAACCCCAGTGGACACACCTTTACCCAAAGGCTTGAACTGTGGAAAGGGTCGATTGAGGCATTCAAGGAGCGGCCCCAGTTTGGGTGGGGCACCGGCGATATTTTCATTGCCATGGATTACGGACTGAGCGCCATCGGCTCAAAACTCGACAACTACCAAATGAAGCCACACAACCAGTTCCTGGTGCTGCTGCTCATGGTGGGCATCACCGGTACGCTGGTCATCTTCGTGCTTTACATTTGGTTTTTAAGAGAGACCAGGGCCACAAATTATCTGCTCTTTAATATTTTTCTGGTCATCATGCTGGTTTCCATGCTGGGAAACAATCCCATTGATGCCCAAATCGGCCTGACCTTTTTCGTATTTTTCTCCCTGTATTATGGCATCATGCTTCCTGCAAAAGAAAAGCGATAAGGCAAAAAACCTGTGAAGCCAAAAAGACTGTGTTAAACTGCCACATTATACTGCCTCAGGGCGTCGTTCAGGCTGGTCTTGCGGTCGGTGCTTTCCTTGCGTTTCCCAATGATCAGGGCACAGGGCACCTGGTAGGTACCTGCGGCGAATTTTTTGGGCAGGGTACCGGGAATCACCACTGAGCGTGCTGGAACATGCCCGACATATTCAATGGGCTGATCGCCGCTCACATCAATAATTTTTGTGGAAGCCGTAAGCACCACGTTCGCGCCAAGCACCGCTTCCTTTTCTACATGCACACCTTCCACCACAATACAACGTGAACCCACAAAGCAGTCGTCTTCAATGATCACGGGGGCAGCCTGCACCGGCTCCAACACCCCGCCGATGCCCACGCCACCACTCAGGTGCACGTTTTTTCCGATTTGGGCGCAGCTGCCCACCGTGGCCCAGGTATCCACCATGGTGCCGCTGTCTACATAGGCGCCAATGTTTACGTAAGAGGGCATCATGATCACATCAGGTGCCAGATAAGCACCGTAACGGGCAATGGCGTGGGGCACCACTCGCACCCCCAGCTTTTTGTAATCCCTTTTCAGGGGAATTTTATCATGAAATTCAAAGGGACCTACCTCAATGGTTTCCATTTGCCTGATGGGGAAATACAGGATAACGGCTTTCTTAACCCAATCGTTAACGACCCATTTGCCCTCAACCTGACTGGCCACACGAAGTTTACCCTTATCGAGCAGTTCTATTACTTCTGCAATTTTTTCCTGAACCTGCAAGTCCTTTAAAAGGCTGCGGTCTTCCCAGGCTTTTTCAATACTATTTTTCAGATCGGTTATATTTTCCATTTTCAGCATTTTCTTTCACTTGCAAAGGTAATCAATTGCCAGAAGCCTTTTCCGCAACCACCAGCATTTCAAAATCTTCGGTAGTCAATTTGTCCTCACGGCTGAAGGCCCCAAGCTTTGCTCCAAAAATGTCAATTTTCTTGAAACCAAGAGATTTCAGCAGCCAGGTGATCTCAGATGGTACATAATACCTTTCGTTGCAAACCAGTTCTCTTTTGTTTCCGTCGTCGTCTTCAATGATCGTAATATTGTGATCGCGAAAGGTCATTAAATCGAAGCTAAGCCCCTCATAATCGGCGGTCCCCTCACCCTTTGTGCTGTCCATAAACTCCTTTACCGAATGAAACAGCGGAAACAGGCCGTTCAGTGTGGTAAAGATCAGTTTGCCACCAGTTTTGAGGGCCCTGGCAGCACCCTGAAGAATCTGGAAGTTCATCTCATCGGTTTCCATAAGCGAGAAAGCACCCTCGCAGATCATTATGGCCAGGTCAAACTCATTATTGAATGCCAGGTTCCGGGCGTCCATTTTTCTGAAATCAATATTCAGGCCCTCAGCCTGTGCTTTTTCACGGGCACGTTGCAGCTGAGAATCAGACAAATCGACCCCGGTGACCGCATACCCCCTTTGGGTTAGTTCGATGGCATGGCGCCCGGTACCGCAGCCAATATCCAGTACCTTTAATTTTTTATTGAAAAGAGCTTCTTTTTCAATAAAGTCGCACTCGCCCAGGGTGCCTTGAACAAAATCCTCTTTATCGTATGATTTAGCGTAGTTTTCAAAAAGGGTTTGATACCATTGCTTCATGAGGTTCGGTTTTTGAAAGGGTTAAACATTCAGGAGATGCAACCCCTTATGGCAAACCCAACATTCAAAAATACGAATTACCGCGGATTTTGGATTCTTTCAAAAAATTCTCTTTGTAATTCTTCCAGCACCTGGCTTTGCTTAAAATCCCTGATAAGCCGTGCAAGCAGGTCAGACTGGTGCTCAAGGGTTAATTCTCCGAGTTCAGAATCCCCAAAACTTCCATCGCCATGATAATGATTTGGAAAACTGGCGTACCACCAGAATCCGGAGGTTTGATTTTTCAGGCTTTCAAGGCGGTCAAGGTCTTCGCCCGATTCAATCCGGGCACGGTCGAGATGAACCAAATCCAGCCGTGTTGCCATAACCAGCGAAGTCTCCAATTCACCGGCATGACCAGTCGGAGCAAAACTTTGAAAATAACCC
>JAHYJD010000224.1 GCA_019429365.1 Bacteroidales bacterium
ACCTTATTTGCTTTGGCAGGAATACTGTCAGGTATCATCCTAACCGGGATTATTATTTTCCTTTCGGCACAATCGGTTATGCTTAAAGAGGAGCAAAGCAAGTATGATTTTGAGCAGTCGGTGCAGGTTTTTGAAGAATCCGCCCTGGCGAAAGGCTGGAGAATTTCTGCCACGCATGATATGCAGAACACCATGGCCAACTTTGGGAAAGAGGTGTTGCAGGCAAAAGTATTTGAAATTTGCAATCCTGAACATGCCTACGAAATTTTGAGCCGCGACAAGGAAAGGATTGTCACATCGATGCTGCCTTGCCGGGTGGCTATCTACGAAAAATCCGACGGGAACACTTACGTTTCCTGGATGAACACCCGCCTTGTGGGTGGCATGATGAAGGGTGTAGTACCCAAAGTAATGAAACAAGCTTCAAAAGAAAGCGAAGCAATTGTGGCCGTATTGCTGCAATAAAAAGAAATGTGCAAAGAATAAGCCCGCTGAATTATAAGTTTTCAGCGGGCTTATTTTGGATTCAACCGTTCAGGGTCAATCTGTTATTTCTGGCAGGTTCAATTTACCTGACCATTAAACGATAAACAATCACTTTTCCATTGCTGTAAAGCCTGAGGAAATAGTAGCCAGGCCTGATGCCTTGCAGGCTAAGGCTGCCGGTGGGATTTTCGAAGGTTCTGACCACCACGCCTGTCAACTGCAGCAGCTCGGCTTTCTGTATGCTGGCGCCTTCTATCCTTACGTAAGAAGTGGCGGGGTTTGGGTATATTCGAAAGCCTTGCAACTCGGTTATTCCCACGGTGGAGGTAAGGGTAATGGTTATTTCCAAATCGGCTCCGTTTACCACAGCTTCGCCAGTGGCAGTAGTATGGTTAGTGGCGGTTACTTCGTAGGGGTAGGAGCCGTTGACCAATAGGAGGGTGGCCTCACCATTGGCATCGGTGGTGAGGGTTTCACCTGCAATTTCGATGCTCGCGCCTTCGAGGGGATTGCCGTT
>JAHYJD010000022.1 GCA_019429365.1 Bacteroidales bacterium
GACCTCGACTTTGTGATACCCGAATACCGCGACATGAAGCCTGGACATTTCCTTTTCGGAAAGAATGCCGGATATTTTAAAAGCAAGGGTGTGAAGCGGATTGTTAGTCCAGCAAAAAACAAGAAGCATGCAGCTTATTTGAAGCACATGGGATTTGTAAAAGGAAAAACTGAGACACCTGAACCTCATATGGTGAAAAGCCTTTAGTAAATGACTTCTTTTTGAACGGGTAATTTCAAGCAGATGTTTAAGGATTTTTTAGTTACTTTGCCTCCTTTGAAAAAAACGATCATATGTTAAACTAAATACAAACTCAACAAATGAAGAAAACCCTGTTATGGCTGCTGGCCCTGATAATTACCCTGGGCAGCGTAATGTACACCAGAAACACCGGACCTACCAAGCCTGCCAAAGGTAAAGTTGAGCTGGGAAATGAAACCATTGAATACAGCCTGATACGGACGTTTTTCAGGCCAGCGGATGCACCGGTGCGGGTTAGCGTTCCCAGCGAAGAAATTGAAGGTTTCTACCGCTACAAGCGCACCCCAAGCCACGACGAGTGGACCACCGCGCCCATGGTTCGCGAAGGCGACCAACTGATTGCATATATACCGCAGCAACCGGCCGCCGGAAAGGTGGCCTACCAGGTAACCCTGACCAATGGTGACCAAGAAGCCGTTTTAACCGCCGATCCCATCGTGATAAGGTTTAGAAACGACGTGCCTGCCTGGGCCATGATTCCGCACATACTGCTTATGTTTGCGGGCATTTTCCTGAGCACACGTACTGGCCTGGCAGCCATCTTCAACGAAAAAACCTACGGACTGACACTGGCTACCCTGCTGCTGCTCTTTGCCGGCGGACTATTTTTTGGCCCCATTGTGCAAAAATTTGCCTTCGGCGATTTCTGGACAGGCTGGCCTTTTGGAACCGACCTGACAGACAATAAAACACTGGTCATGTTTATTTTCTGGCTTTTTGCATTTTTTAAGGTTCGAAAAAATCCGTACAATCGCTGGTGGGTGCTTACCGCCGCAGTTGTTACCCTTATTGCCTATATGATTCCTCATAGCCTGCTGGGATCGGAAATAGACTTTACCCAGGAAGGAATTAACTAAGCCATTATACTACATTACCGGGAGAGGAGGCCGTCTGGAAACAGACGGCTTTTCTTATTTAATGCAGGGAAAGAGGGAAACCTGGTTGTAAATTTTATCTTAATTCCGATGAATAAAAAATTGAATTAAAAAAAATCTGTAAATTTGTTCCATACGGCATATTTTGGTGCCCTGCCTTTCTAAAATTTCCAAAAAATTTCTTGAAATATGGGATATATTAAGTTTGACAAAAGCCAACTAATCAATCTTGAATATTCGCTAAATAAGGAGATGATCCGTTCGAACCGTGCTGGATCTTTTTCCTGCACTACCATAATCGGATGCAACACCAGGAAGTATCACGGGCTGCTTATTTGTCCGCAACCAACCCTCGATGGCGACAACCACGTATTGCTGTCAAAAGTGGATGAAACGGTCATTCAGCATGATGCCGAGTTTAATATTGGCGTAAATCGCTACCCAGGCACTTACAATCCCAAGGGACACAAGTATGTGCGCGATTTCAGTGCCGATATTATTCCGGTAGTTACCATTAGGGTGGGTGGCGTAGTACTGACCAAAGAAACCATGTTTGTAACCGAAGAAGAGCGGGTATTGATCAAATACACCCTGCTGGAAGCCCATTCACCGACCCGGCTTCGTTTTAAGCCTTTTCTGGCCTTCCGAAGCGTGCACAGGCTCAGCAAACAGAACATCGACCTCGACACCAAGTACGAAGAAGTTCCCAATGGCATTCGCACCCGCATGTATGCTGGCTATTCCAATCTGTATTTCCAGTTTTCTAAAAAAGAGGTGGAGTATACCCACGTACCAGACTGGTACAAGGATATTGAATATACCCAGGAGAAAGAGCGGGGCTACGAGCACCACGAAGACCTGTATGTACCCGGGTTTTTTGAGGTAGACATCAAAAAGGGCGAAAGCATTCTGTTTTCTGCCGCCACACGTGAGATTAATCCGGCTTCGCTCAACCGCCTTTTCAATGCAGAGCTCAAGCGACGCACCCCACGCAGCACCTTCGAGAACTGCCTGGCTAATTCGGCCCAGCAATTTATTTACCGCCACGATGGCAAAACCGATATTGTAGCGGGTTACCCCTGGTATGACCGCAATGGCCGCTTTTCCTTTATTTCTTTGCCCGGTATGGGGCTGGAACCCGGCACCTCGGGCACCTGCAAGGCAGCAATAAACACCATGGTGGCCGAAATGAAAGGACCATTCTTCCCTGAACATGGTCGAGGACTTGCCACCTCTTACGAATCGGCAGACACCTCCCTCTGGTATTTCTGGGCTTTACAGCATTGTGCTGAAGGTGGAGAAAGCCTGGAGAAAATCTGGAAAAGCCATGGGAAAAATATTCGGACGATCCTTGAAGCATACGCTCAGGGTACCACCAATGGCATTACCATGCGCGAAAACGGCCTCATTTACATCGACCAAAGTGCACCCAACTTAACCTGGATGAACGCCGAAGTGAAAGGGAAAGTGGTTACCCCGCGCTTTGGCTATGTGGTTGAGGTCAATGCCCTGTGGTACAACGCAGTTAAGTTTGCATTGGAACTCGCAAAAACTGTCAAGAACCAGGCATTTATTAAAAAATTTGAGCCCATTGCCAAAAGCATAGAAAAAGCTTTCCCGGAAATTTTCTGGAACAACGAAAACAATTGCCTGTCGGATTTTGTTTCTGACAGCGGTCCGAGCTTCCAGGTAAGGCCCAACCAGATTATTGTTACCTCGCTGCCTTATTGCCCCATCGACGAAAAGATGCGCCGCATGGTTATTGACATTGTCCGCAAGGAGTTGCTGACGCCCAGGGGGCTGCGCACCCTGTCGCCAAAAGATGCCCAATACAAAGGCAGATACAGTGGAAATGAAACAGAGCGCAACCTGGCTTTCCACCAGGGCACAGCCTGGCCTTGGTTACTCGGACATTATGCCGCTGCTTATTTGAAACTTTACGGCGAACAGGGCCTCGAAGATGTGCGCGCGCTCTATCATGGCTTTGAAGAGACCATGCTGGAAGAAGGCATAGGCACCGTTTCTGAAGTTTATGACGGCGACCCGCCACATGCAGGAGGCGGCGCCATTTCATTTGCACCCAGCGTGGCTGAACTCATTAGAATGTACCACCTCACGGAGGTGGTGTTTGCACCTAAAAACAAAAAAAGAAAATGATATTAGTTGAATTTTCATTTTTCAATAATAAAATTTGAATATGAAAGCATTGATGTTTGGCTGGGAGTTTCCTCCCCACATTTCAGGCGGCCTGGGGACAGCCTGTTATGGCCTTACTAAAGCCCTTATGAAGCACGATGTAGAGATCATTTTTGTGGTTCCTAAAGCTTATGGCGACGAAGAAACCGAAAGCATAAGGCTGGTTGACGCCTCAGATGTGGTTATCGACATTAAAGACGAGAAGTTCAGGGAGATGATTTCGAAACTCAGCTACCTCGAAATCGACTCTACGCTCATTCCTTATGCCGACGACGAAGAATATTTCCGTATCACAGAGCAGCTAAGCAAAGGTGTGAAAGCCGAGCAACTCAGCATTAAAACCCAGAAGTACAGCTTCCAGGGTGGCTATGGGAAAAACCTTATGGAGGAGGTGAAGCGATATGCGCTGGTGGGTGCAGAAGTAGCACGCCAGCATCAGTTCGACATAATCCATTCGCACGACTGGCTCACCTATATGGCGGGTGCGGAGGCCAAGCGCATCAGCGGTAAACCCCTGGTGGTGCATATGCATGCCACTGAGTTCGACCGCTCGGGCGAGAGCGTCAACCAATTGGTTTACGACATCGAAAGGGCCGGAATGGAAGCCGCCGATATAGTGGTGGCTGTGAGCCACCTTACACGCAATGTAGTGATAAACCGCTATGGTATAGCGCCAGAAAAAGTTATCACCGTGCACAACGGCGTAGAACCTGCTTCAACGAACCAATTCGTGGACGCAGAAAAAAAGGTGGACGAGAAAATTGTAACGTTCCTGGGGCGCATCACTTTCCAGAAAGGCCCAGAGTACTTTATCGAAGCTGCCCATAAAGTGCTGAAGCGCGACCCCAACGTTCGATTTGTAATGGCAGGAAGCGGCGACCTGTTGCCCAAAATGATCCGCCGTGTGGCAAGCCTCGGAATAGCCACCAAATTCCACTTTACCGGCTTTCTTAAAGGCGATGATGTGGACAAGATGTTTGGTATGAGCGACGTGTACGTGATGCCTTCGGTATCAGAACCCTTTGGCATTTCGCCACTGGAAGCCATGCGCTCCAACGTGCCGGTTATCATCTCAAAGCAGTCGGGCGTGGCTGAAGTGTTGAAATATGCCATTAAAATCGACTTTTGGGATATCGACGCCATGGCTGATGCTATTTACGGACTTCTGCACTATAATTCCCTGCCAGAAATGTTTAAGCAATACGGAAAGGAAGAAGTCGAAAGCATTAAATGGGACCAGGCAGGAAAAAAAGTGAAAGACATATATGAAAACCTGCTAAGTTAAATTTCAAGATATTAACCCTTGTGTATTAAAAAACAAAATCCACTGCAATGAAGTCTATCTGTTTATATTTCCAGATTCACCAACCTTTCAGGCTCAGGAACTACCGTTTTTTCGATATCGGGCACAAGCACGATTATTTCGATGACTACGCCAACCGTTTTTTTATGCAACAGGTGGCTGAAAAATCTTATTTGCCTGCAAACAAGCTGTTGCTCGACATGATAAAAAAGCATGGCAAAAAGTTCAGAGTGAGCTTTAGTATTTCGGGCTCTGCATTGGAGCAGTTCGAGTTGTATACCCCTGAGGTGCTAAAAAGTTTTCAGGAGCTTGCCCAAACCGGTTGTGTGGAATTTCTTGCCGAAACCTACTCACACAGCCTGGCTTCGCTAAAAAGCCCCGAAGAGTTTGCCCGTCAGGTAAAGAAACATTCCAGCCGTATTGAACAGCTGTTCGGACAGAAGCCAAAGGCTTTCCGCAATACCGAGCTGGTATATTCCGACGACATCGGCAAACTGGTATACGACATGGGCTACCAAACCATGATTACCGAAGGCGCCAAACATGTGCTCGGCTGGAAAAGCCCTAACTTTTTGTATTGCAGTGCTTCTAACCCCAGGCTCAAGTTGCTGATGCGGAACTTCCAGATGTCTGACGATCTGGCGTTCCGATTCTCGGAAAAACGCTGGAGCGAGTGGCCCCTTACCGCCGACAAATATCTGGGTTGGATCAACGCCATGAAAGACAACGAAGAAGTGGTAAATATTTTTCTGAACTACGAAACTTTTGGTGAATACCAGTGGGCCGAAACCGGCATTTTCGCTTTTCTGAAGGCTTTTGCCGGCAAGTTAATCGCTGAAGCCAAACACCAGTTTAAAACTGTATCGGAAGTATCAAAAAGCCTTCAGCCAGTTTCAGGCCTGCATGTGCCCTATCCTATTTCTTGGGCCGACGAAGAACGAGACCTTACCGCCTGGCTGGGTAACGAACTGCAAAAAGAAGCCTTTGATAAACTTTACCTCATTGAAGAAAAGTTAAAAACAAGTTCAGACAGCCAACTGGAACACGAATGGGAAAAACTACAGACCAGCGACCATTTCAACTTTATGTCAACAAAATGGTTCTCCGATGGCATGGTTTTCCGTACGATCAACCCCTTCAACTCTCCTTACGACGCCTTTATCAACTACATGAATGTGATCTCTGATTTTACCATTCGGGTTGAAAAAGCCAGTGAAGGCAAAGAGGTAGAAATGCCAACTCCGGCAAAAAAGACACGGGCCGTGTCAAAAACCGCTTCCACTAAGGAAAAATTAACAAAAACACCAGCAAACACCAAAGTAACCGCCACAAAATCAAAAGCCAAAACAAAATAAAACCATTCGGCAACACTACTATTGCCGAATTCATATACCTTTGTATTTCAGGTATTTAAGTGTGTTTTTAATTTTCTTTATGAATCCCCTGAACGAACCAATGGTCTCTTTGTGGGGATTTTTTTGTAATTTCACGGCCCTCTTTAAATAGTATTTAATAACTGAAAATTATATGTCTGAAAATCTGATGACTCCTGACTATCTGTTTGAAGTAAGTTGGGAAGTTTGCAATAAAATTGGCGGTATTCACACCGTTATAAGCACCAAAGCCACTACCCTCACAAGGCAATTCCAGGATAAATATATAACCATTGGTCCCGACGTTTGGAAAGAGACACACGGTAATCCAGAGTTTATTGAAGATAAGTACCTGTATCGTGCCTGGCGCAAGCAGGCTAACAAAAATGGGTTGCATTTCCGTATTGGCCGCTGGAACATTCCCAGCCAGCCTATTGCCGTGCTGGTTGACTTTACCCCGCTTTTTTCCGAAAAGGACAAGATCTTTTCTGATTTCTGGCTCAAATTTGGCCTGAATTCGCTCAGCGGACAATGGGACTATACCGAGCCGGCCATGTTTGGCTATGCCGCTGGGCAAATTATTGAAAGTTTCTACAATTTCCACCTTTCGGAATACGACCGCATCATTGCCCATTTTCATGAATGGATGACCGGCTCAGGAGTGCTTTATTTGCGCGATCGTGTGCCGCAGGTGGGCACCCTGTTTACTACCCATGCCACCACCCTGGCCCGTTCGGTGGCCGGACACGGCATGCCGCTTTACCGTGACCTGAAAAACATCAACCCGGAAAGCAAGGCGAGCGAACTGGGCATTACCTCAAAGCACAGCATGGAAACCACTGTGGCCAAAAACAGCGACGGTTTTACCACTGTGAGTGACCTGACGGCAAACGAATGTGCCATTTTGCTGGGCAAAACTGCTGACCAGGTAACCCCCAATGGTTTCGAAAACTCTTTTATTCCCGAACCAGCCGCTTTTGCCAAAAAAAGATTGGAAGCCCGCCAGCGCTTGCGCGAAGTAACCGAAGGCCTTTTGAACCAACAGATACCCGAAAATGCTTTTATGGTGGCCACCAGTGGACGCTACGAGTTTAAAAACAAAGGAATCGACCTGTTTATCGACGCCCTGGGAAAAATTAACCAGGACAAAAAACTGAAAAACACCGTTGTGGCTTTTATACTGATTCCGGCAAACCAAACCGGGGTGAGGCCAGAAGTGGTTGAACGCATTACTCAGCCTGACTTTAACCAGCCAATTTCCAACGAATTTATTACCCACAAACTGGTTAATGAAGGTTTCGATCCCATTTTGCACCAGCTGAAAAAAGCGAAGCTCCACAACCAGCAAGGCGATAAGGTAAAAGTAGTGTTTGTGCCGGCCTATCTCAACGGCAATGATGGAGTGATGAACCTCGACTATTACGATGCCCTCATTGGCATGGACCTCACAGCCTTCCCTTCTTATTACGAGCCCTGGGGTTATACACCGCTCGAAAGTCTGGCTTTCAGGGTGCCCACCATCACTACCTCGCTTACCGGATTCGGCATTTGGGCCAAATCCCATTTCCCCGAAAGGGGCCGGGCCTTAGCCGTAATTGAAAGAACCGACCAGAATTCCGAGGAGGTGGTAAACAACATGGCCGCCCACATGATGGATTGCTTTTCTGCCAAAGGTTCTGATACTCTGGCTGATCCATCCGAAGAATTGAACGCACATGCCCATACCAATCAGCTCGAAGCCCGGCACATAGCCCAGGAAATCGCCAAAGAAGCCCTCTGGGTTCATCTGATAGATAATTATTATAAAGTATTCGATGCAATTCTGGGCAAGGTAAATTCACGTGCTGACCTTTTCAAAGGGAAAAAGCAACCTGTGCGCATTGAGAAGCCTGTCAGCTCGGCGTTCAAACCTAAGTGGAAAAAAGTGCTGGTAGAGGTTAAGATTCCCGAAGAGTTGCCGCACTTGCAAAAGCTGGCTAAAAACCTTTGGTGGACCTGGAACTTCGAAGCAGAAGAATTGTTTGCCTCCATAAACCCCGACCTCTGGCTGAAGTGCGAAAAGAACCCCAACATGCTGCTCGACCACCTGTCGACAGAAGATTACGAAAAGGTACTGGCCGACAAGCATTTTATGGAAAAGTACCAGCAAGTGGTGGCCCATTTCGAAGCATACCTGGAGGAAGGTAAACAGAAAACCAGCGATACCATTGCCTACTTCAGCATGGAGTACGGCTTGCACACTTCCGTGAAAATTTATTCAGGTGGTTTGGGTGTACTGGCCGGCGATTACATGAAACAAGCCAGCGACGATAATATCGACATGATTGGCATTGGCCTTCTCTACCGCTACGGGTATTTCTCACAAAACCTCTCAACCAGCGGTGAGCAGCTTGCAAACTACAGCCCGCACGACTTTGCTCATATGGCAGCCGTGCCGGTGCGAAACGCCGGGGGCGAATGGATAAAAATCAGCATTGCCTTCCCCGGAAGGAACCTGCATGCCAAAGTGTGGAAAATCGATGTGGGCCGCATTCCCCTTTATCTGCTCGACACCGACATTCCGGAAAATGTCTCGGGCGACCGTTTTATCACCCACCAGCTTTATGGAGGCGATTGGGAAAACCGGTTCAAGCAGGAGTTTCTGCTGGGTATTGGCGGTATAAGGCTGCTCGACGCCCTGGGCATAGAACCCGCCATTTACCACCTCAACGAAGGCCATGCCGCATTTGCCGGATTAGAGCGTTTGCGCAAGCTGGTGCAGGACGACAAGCTGTCGTTTAATGAAGCCTTGGAAGTATCGAGAGCCAGTAGCCTGTTTACCACCCACACCCCAGTACCGGCAGGTCACGACCATTTCAGCGAAGACATGCTGCGTACTTACATGCCCCACTATGCCGACCGCCTTGGCATTAGCTGGGAAACTTTTATGAACCTCGGAAAGATGAATCCTTCCAATGATAGCGAGCAGTACTCAATGAGTGTGCTGGCTACAAAACTTTCGCAGGAAGTTAACGGCGTGAGCCGCCTTCACGGTAAAGTGTCGCGAAACATGTTTAAGGACCTTTACCCAGGCTATTACCCTGAAGAGCTTCACATAAGTTACGTTACCAATGGTGTACATTATGGCACCTGGACCGCAAAGGAATGGCAGCAGCTTTATGCCGCAACCTTCGGCAGTGACTTTTTGAAAAATGTGTCTGATCCCAAAATCTGGGAGAAGATATATGATGTGCCTGATGAACAAATATGGAGCCTGCGCGACGAACAAAGGAAAAGACTCATGGATTTTATTCGCGAGCGAATGCTTTCTAATCTATCGCGCCGACAGGAGACTCCCCGCAAAATCTACCAGACCCTGGAGGGAATTGACGACAAGGTGCTTACCATAGGATTTGCCCGGCGATTTGCCACTTACAAGCGGGCACACCTGCTCTTTAACGACCTGGAGAGGCTCTCGAAAATTGTTAATAACCCCAAAATGCCGGTGCAGTTTATTTACGCCGGCAAAGCACACCCCGCCGACAAAGCCGGTCAGGACCTCATTAAGCATATCGTGGAAATTTCGAAGCGCCCTGAATTTAAGGGCAAGGTGCTGTTTCTTGAAGATTACGATATGCAGTTGGGTGCCGCCCTTACAAAAGGTGTCGACATCTGGCTCAACACCCCTACCCGCCCCCTCGAAGCCTCTGGCACAAGTGGTATGAAGGCGGTGCTTAATGGCGTTATGAACTTCAGCGTGCTCGATGGATGGTGGGCCGAAGGCTACACCCCTGAGGCTGGCTGGGCTATCAAAGAAGAACGTACCTACGATAACCAGATATTTCAGGACGAGCTCGATGCAGAAACTATTTACAACTTGCTAGAAAACGAAATTGTGCCAATGTTTTATTCCCGCGACAAAAAGGGAATTCCAGTGGAATGGATTCGTTGGGTGAAGAACAACATCGCGCGCATTGCTCCCCATTATGCCAATAAACGAATGATGGACGATTACTTTGAGCGTTTCTACAACAAACTGTTTGAAAGTTCGAAGTTCTACCGAAGCGACAATTTCGCCAATGCCCGAAACAAATGGCGCTGGAAAAGCCAGGTTATGCGCAGCTGGGAAACCATTGAGGTGGAAAGCCTGAAAATTATGAATACTGCCGATAATGCCCTGAAACTTGGTGAAAGCCTTAAAGCCGAAATTGTATTGGATATAAGCGAACTTGATCACGAAGATGTGGGCGTTGAGGTCGTTTTTGTCAGACAATCCATTAAAGACGACAAGGAAGAATCCATAACTGTTTACGAAATGCAAAAAGCAGGGGTGGATAAAAACGGAATTCTTGTTACCTTTAAGTGTGAAGTACCAAGCAAGAAGGCGGGAATATATAACTATGCCTTCAGGGTTTTCCCAAAAGGAAAATATTTGCCTCACCGCCAGGACCTTCCTCTTTTAAGATGGATATAGTACTGGAATACAAATTGTTGAACAAATCAATAAAACCTGAACATTATGAAGCTTTTAGAAGGAAAAACCGCCCTGATAACCGGCGGAGCGCGTGGAATTGGAAAAGCCATTGCCATAGCCTTTGCCAAACAAGGTGCAAATGTGGCATTCTCTGACCTTAAATACGACGAAGCTGCCCAGGCACTCGAAGCCGAGCTGAAAGCCCTTGGCGTGAAAGCAAAAGGCTTTGCCTCGGACGCCAGCAACCTTGCTGCCAGCGAAAAACTTGCAGATGATGTAGCTGCCGAATTTGGCCGCATCGACATACTGGTAAACAACGCAGGCATTACCCGCGACACTTTGCTCATGCGCATGACCGAGGAGCAGTGGGACCTGGTGATACAGGTTAACCTGAAATCGGTCTTCAACCTGACCAAAGCGGTGCAAAAATACATGCTGAAGCAGCGTAGCGGCAGTATCATCAATATGAGCTCGGTGGTAGGTCTGGGCGGCAATGCAGGCCAGGCCAACTATGCGGCTTCCAAGGCGGGCATGATCGGCTTTACCAAATCGGTAGCACAGGAGTTGGGGCCTCGCAGCATTCGCTGCAACGCTATTGCACCCGGATTTATTGAAACCGACATGACCGCTGGTTTGCCCGAAGACGTAAAAAAAGGCTGGGCCGAGAAAATTCCGCTCCGCCGCGCCGGAAGTGCTGAAGATGTGGCAAACGCCTGCATTTTCCTGGGCTCTGACCTCTCCGGATATATTACCGGACAGGTTCTGCCTGTATGTGGTGGAATGACCAAGTAATACAACTCATTTGAGCAAAATTTAAGCCCGTTTGCCTACCGGCAGACGGGCTTTTTTTATTTATCCTCAAATCACCAGCCATACGAATCCAGCCAACTTGCAAATCCAAAGCCTTGCAGTGAAATAAAAAAGCCCCTCCATGCGGAAGGGCCTTACAAACCAAAATTAAACAACAAACACAATAGGAGATTAAAATTCCAGGAGCTCTTTAGCTGCTTCGAAAATCTTTTCGTCGGAAGGCAGAATCGCTTTCTCTAAGTTGCGGTGGAAGCCAACGGGAGTAAAGGTAGAACCAACTCTTTTTACCGGAGCATCAAGGTAAATAAATGCTTCCTCGGCAATGATGGCTGCCAGCTCGCCCCCAAATCCACCAAAAACCTTGTCTTCGTGCACTACCAGCACACGGTTGGTTTTTTTCACCGATTCAAGGATAGCTTCTTTATCAAGCGGGATAAGTGAGCGGAGATCAATAACTTCGATTTCCTTGCCAGTTTCTTTGGCTATTCTTTCTGCCACCCTAATGCTCATGTGGGTGGTGTTGCCGTAGGTAATAATCGAGAGGTCTTTGCCTTCGCGACGCACCCTGGCTTTACCGAAAGGCACTTCAAAATCATCAGGTATCGGTGTTTCGGCCTCCTTGGCGTTGTAAAGCGCTTTTGGCTCCAGGTAAAGGGTTGGACCTTCGGAGCGCATAGCAGAGCGCAAAAGACCTGCAGCATCATCGGCAAACGAAGGATAAACAATACGAATACCAGGGAAGGTAGCAAGGGCACCTTCAATGGTTTGGGAGTGATACAATCCGCCACCAATATAACCGCCCGATGCCAGCCGTATGGTAACATTGGGAGCAAATGCTCCGTTGCTGCGCCAGTAGTCGTGGGTCATTTCCACAAACTGCTCCATGGCAGGCCAGAAATAATCAGCAAACTCTGCCCCTTCGGCCACAATACGTATTTTCTTATTAAAACGGCTCATGCCGTTGGCAGTACCCAGAATAAAGTCTTCGGCAATGGGTGCATTGAAAACACGGGCTTTGCCGAATTTGTGCTGCATGCCCTTGGTTACGTTGAAAATGCCACCCTTGTCTTTGTTTGCTACGTCCTGACCCCAAATGTAGGTGTCGGGGTTGTGGGTAAACTCTGCTTTGAGGGTTTCGTTCAGGGCCGTAATCAGTTTCTTTTTGGGGCCATCAAAGTTGTGAATGCCTTCTGGATATTTTTCGCTGATATAGGGATCAGGAATCACAAAATCGAATATGGACGCGGGATCGGGATCAGGTGCGCTCATAGCTTTTTTGTGGGCTTCGGCCACCTCACGGTTCACGTCTTTCTCAATGTCTTTCAGCTCGGCTTCGGTAAAAATCTCGTTGCCGATAAGCGCCCTTTCAAACCTTGGCAGGGGATCGCTGGCCTGGGCGCAGTGAAGCTCGCGCTCATCGCGGTAAAGGTCATGGCGGTCGCTGTTGGAGTGCGAATGGATACGAACCACGCTGGCGTGAACAATCACAGGCTCATGGGCATTCAACACATGTTCTTTTGCCTCGTACATGGCGTTCATGCTTTCAAAAATATCACGACCGTTAACATGAATAATACGAAGATTTTTGAAGCCGGTGAAATTGTCAGCAGCTTTGCGATTGGCTGTCTGGTCGCTCTTGGGCACCGAAATGCCGTATCCATTATCCTGGAAAACAAAAATTACGGGCAGTTTCTCATTGCTGGCACCATTAATGGCTTCGTAAACATAACCTTCGGATACCGAAGACTCACCTTGCGAACTAATGGAAACACCCTTGTGCTTGTAACGGTTCATTCCGCGGGCTACGCCCACTGCATGTAAGGTGTGGTTGCCCGTAGCAGAGGAAACATTATGAATATTCCATTCGGGCTTGGCAAAGTGATTCGACATGTGGCGGCCTCCGCTGGCCAGGTCGGTGGCTTTTGAAATACCATTCAGGATAATCTCCTCGGCAGTTAAACCTGCCGAAATAGCCGTGAGCATATCACGGTAATATGGGAAGAGATGGTCGGTTTCGCGATCAAAAATCTGACCCATGGCAAGCTGAATGCCATCATGACCTGCATAAGGCGCGTGATAAGACCAGCCAAGGGCTTGCTTCAGATAATTCGGGGCCTTTTCGTCGAGCTTGCGTCCCAAAATCAACAGACGGTACCACTTTCTCAGCGTGTCCTTATCAACGGTATCAATAGAAAATTTTTTCTTTATTTCTTTGGTTTCAAGTACTTCCATTTCAAAAAAAATTACTGGGTTGATTAGTGCAATTCTTTAACACTAACTTGCGATGTTTTGTTTAATTGCGTCGCCCTGTAAACGGGGTGCAAAGATACAAAATATTATTTTTATTTAGTCTAAATAAGAACTACAAAAAACCCAACTTCAGGCCTTCCCAAAAGGTGTATTTTCTACAAAAAACTGAAAGGATTCTTTAATTTTAATAGAAAACCCGCTTGATTGCCTTTGGAAGATGGAAAACAATATCGCGGGCAAGCATTCCCTCCAACCCCAACCGACTGCAAGCCACGTCGCCTGCAAGTCCGTGCAGGAAAACTCCCATTAATGCACTATGCAGCGGCGAATATCCCTGCGCCAGCCAGCCAAGAATGATGCCGGTAAGCACATCCCCACTACCCGCGGTTGCCATGCCCGGATTTCCTGTGGAGTTAAAAAATGTTTGCCCCGAAGGAGAAACCACCATGGTATGGGCGCCTTTTAGCACGAGATAAACCTGGTATTTCAGCGCAAAGGCCCGCGCAATTTCAAGGCGTTCGTAATCGTCGCTGTATTTTCCAGCCAATCGCTCAAATTCTTTGGGATGCGGGGTTAGAATGGAACCGCCGGGTAAAAAGGAAAGCCAGGTGGGATTTTCGGCCAGCAGGTTAAGTCCATCGGCATCGATCACCAGGGGGTTAACAGAATTCTGGATCAGCAATTTCAAAGCATTGGCGGTTTGCGGGTCTTTTCCAATGCCCGGACCAACGCCTATAGCATTGTAAAGTGAAACATCACCAGGATGTGTAATAATGGAATGCCCCTCATCAGCAATGCACATGGCTTCGGGCAGGCTGGACTGCATAACGGACACAAGTCCGGAGGGAAGGTGGGCGGTAAGCAAACCGGCGCCTGTGCGTAATGCCGCTGCAGCAGCCAGTATGGCTGCCCCGGCTTTGCCATAACTTCCGGCCAGCAGCAAGGCATGGCCAAAATGGCCTTTGTGTGCAAATTTTTGGCGCGGACGATAAAATGGCCGTACATCCCTCCCTTCGAGCAGGAAGTTATTTGTTTCGGCCGCAGCAATGGCAGCGGGATGCAGTCCAATGTCGAGCACTTCCCATTGGCCAACAAAACCTGCATTACCGGGCAAAAGAAAGGCCAGCTTGGGCAATTGGAAAGTCAGTGTGTAATCAGCCTGGATAATATTACTTGCATCGTTGCCCCTGTTGTCCTCGCAAAAAAGCCCGCTGGGCAGGTCAATGGAAACTATCACGGCCCCCGAGGCATTGATATGCTGAACCACTTTTGCAGGCAAGCCTTTCAGCGGTCTATTCAGACCACTTCCAAACAATGCATCAATCAACAGGTCGTCTTTTCCAATGGCAGGCAGCAGGGATTTTTCATCTAATTCTATCCGCTTTACCCGCCGAACCTTTTCCAGTCGTTTTTCATTAATCAGAAAGTCGTGCGAAGCCTCTTGGGCATGCAAAACCTTATAAACCAAAACCTCACGACCCGTTCCGGCCATCATGCGGGCAATGGCAAGCCCATCGCCTCCGTTGTTGCCCATACCGCAAAACACCCTGATCGTGTGGTCTGGCTTCAGGTGTTTTTTGATGCTCAGAAAACACTGATGGGCAGCCCGCTCCATAAGATCGATTGAATTTATGGGCTCATTTTCAATGGTATAGGCATCAAGTTTACGAATCTCCGGGGCATCAAGAATTTTCATACCATATGGTTTTGATGTTTTAAAGATACGAATAAATTGCATATGGTTTCGAGCAAGGAGTTTGAGGGTTGGGGTTTGAGGCTCTTTTTTCGCATCCTCGCATCCCCGCTTCTTCGCATCCTCGCATATTTTACTGGAGCCCTATGCTGGAAACTACCGCTACACCCAAACGCTACCAACTTGCGCCGCTCTCTGCCCTGAGCTATTTTATTTACCTTTGCGAAAATTTCTAAAATTGAGTACCAATCGACCGGAAATACTGCTTCCCACCGCTTACCTACCGCCTGTTGAATATATGGCCTGGCTGGCGGTTTCGGCGAAAGCAGAAGTAGAGGTGCATGAAACTTACCCAAAGCAAACCTGGCGCAACCGCTGTAGCATTCCCTCGGCAAATGGCCCGCTGGCGCTCAGCATCCCGGTAGAGAAACCCTTGGGAAACCACACTCCTACCCGGCTAATAAGCATAAGTTCGCATCTGTCCTGGCAAAAGCAACATTGGCGTAGCATTGTGTCGGCTTACAGTAAGTCGGCCTTCTTTTTGTTTTACCAGGATCTGCTCGAGCCATTTTTCATGGACCAGCCACCCGCACTGCTAGTTAACTGGAACCAAAATCTGCTTGCTGCCATTACGGAAGAGATTGGCCTTAAGCTAAAGCCGGTCAGAACTATAACCTTTGAAAAAGCTCCAACGGAAAAAATTGATCTGAGACAGGCCATTTCGCCCAAGAAATTGACAAGCCCTGAAAAGGGAAATGACCTCTTTCCACCCTATTTCCAGGCTTTCTCCGAAAAATATGGTTTCCTTCAAAATCAGAGTGTAATCGATGTGCTCTTTAACCTCGGACCTGACACCCTTCCTTATCTCGAAAACTGCGGCCGTAAGCTGATGCTTCAATTCAGGCCGGGATAGGCTATCCGCACATGAAAAATATTCATTAGCCGCCGTTTGAAAATCTTCTTAATGGTGCTGATGTCTTTAAAGGTGATGTTGGCGTTGTCGAACTGGTTTTCCCTGATCTGGGTATCAATAATCTTATCGACCAGGTCGCCTATACTACTTTCGTCGGGCTTACGCAGGCTGCGTGAAGCGGCTTCCACAGAATCGGCCATCATCACCACGGCGGTTTCTTTGCTGAAGGGCCTGGGGCCGGGATAGGTAAAGGCTTTGATATCAATCTCTTCACCGGGATTTTCCTTCTTGTGCATGGAGAAAAAATAGCGCGCCGTGGTAGTTCCGTGGTGGGTACGGATAAAATCAATAATATATTCGGGAATGTTATTTTTCCGGGCCATTTCAATCCCTTCAATCACGTGATTGATGATGATGCGAGCGCTTTCCTCGCGGGGTATGTCGTCGTGGGGATTGAAACCGGTAGTCTGGTTTTCGGTAAAATACATTGAGTTGTTCATTTTCCCAATGTCATGATAAAGGGCCCCGGTACGGGTCAACAGACTGTTACCACCGATCTGAATCACTGCCTCCTCGGCCAGGTTGGCAACTTGAAGTGAGTGCTGAAAAGTGCCCGGGGCATTTAGGTTCAGTTCGCGCAGCAAAGTGTTGTTGGTGTCGGCCAGCTCAAGCAGCGAAAAGTCGGTAGGCAAGGCAAATATCCTTTCGAACATAAAAATCAGCGGGTAAGAAAAAAGGGTAAGCATTGCCGCTCCGCCAAACCAGGCGAAGTTTATCCATTCGATGGCCTGAAAAGTGCCTGTATGTGCCAGCGACAATCCGAAAAATACAGCCGAGTAGGTAAGAAAAATCAGCATGACAGTGGAAAACAGCTGTGAACGTCTTCGCAGTCCCACCATGCTGAAAATGGCCACGATGCCAGCAATGAACTGCAAAAAGACAAATTCAAAGCTACGGGGCACTAAAAACCCAATGATAATAATGGTTATGATATGCACGTAGAGGGCCAGGCGGTTATCGAAAAAGGCCCGAATGAGTACCGGAACTATACACACCGGAACCAGGAAAAGCAAATCCACGTTGTACCTAACCACCAGGCTGGTAATCATTACCATAAGAAAGACAGAGAGCAGGATAAGCAGCAATCTTCGGTTGTCGAAAAACACATCGCGCCTGAAAAAGAAAAGAAACAAAGCCAGCACGATAAACGAAATGCTTACCAGTAAGAATTGCCCGACAAAAAGCAGCACCTCCACCGTCGATTGCCCTGCCTGCTTTTGGTATTCGGCCCTGAAAGACTCCAGCAGGCGGTATTTTTCGGCACCGATCAACTCGCCGCGCGAAATGACTTTCTCGCCCTGCTGCACCATTCCCCTGCTCAGGGGAATCCGCTCAAGCTCAGCTTCCAGCGACATTTGCGTATACTGCTGATCGAAAACAATATTGGGAGCCAAAGCATTTTCTACCAAGGGAAGCAGCAGCTCAACATCATATTCAGGGCGGTTTTCGAGCTGCCCGACGATCCATAAAAAGGCTTCGCGCAGGGAAAAAAATTCGGCAGCCCGATGCAGTGTGGCCGTGCGGCCATCAATAAGCCTGAACTCATAATTGGGCGAAGGCTCGCCCGGGGCGCCTTCCCACGAAATAATTCCCCTCTGGAAAACCGAATCGAGCAACTGAAATCCTATTTCCATGTTTTGTTCGCGAAAGGGGCCCTCCTGCTCGCCATGTCTGAACTGCCAAGCCCTGTCGAACTCCTGCACAAAGTACATTTCGCGCTCCTGCACCACATCAGCCTGACGGTTGAAAAATGGCCTGTGCTCTTTCAAGGCCTCCTGTTGCTCTGTTTCCAACTCCTCCTGGCTTTTCAGCACGGCAAAGTCGAAAGGTGCAATAAGGTCGTCGTGAAGCCATGGCCGCCCCTGGGTGTAATCATATCCAAAGCGCGTTTGCCGCGGAAAAAACTGAACGATCAGCAAAATGCTGATCAGAAACAGCAAGGCCTTGAAAATTCCGGAAAAATGTGTTTGCAGCCAATCAAATGACTTAACCATACTGTCAGTTTTATACTTGCGAAATTAACAATTTATCGCAAATATCGTTTCCGGACCCCATTAAACCTTTGGGCTTCACCGGGGTTTATCTGTTATTAAATTCTATATTTGTAAGAAAAATAAGAAAAAATATGGATCATGGAATTTGTTTGCTGAGTGTGGCAGGCCTAAGGGCAGAACCTGCTCACCGTAGCGAACTGGTTAGCCAGCTAATTTTCGGCGATTTGTTTGAAGTGGTTGAAAAACAAAAGGACTGGCTTCAGGTGCGCCTGCTTTTCGATCATTACCTGGGCTGGGTAAATACGAATCAAGTGCAAATGCTGGCCGCCGAAGATTTGGCTGATCTGCTGAAAAGCCCTCCGGCTATTAACACTGACCTGATTCAGCTTATTGAAGACCGCACCCAAAATACCAGCTTTGCCATCGGGGCAGGCAGCAGCCTTTACTTTTTCGACAAAGGCAGCCTGGCCATTGCTGGCAAAGTATATCATTATCCAGGTTCAGTTATCAGCGAATTTCCGGCCAAACCAATGCAAATGGCAGAGTATGCGCTTAACTTTCTTAACACCCCGTACCTGTGGGGAGGGCGATCACCTTTTGGCATTGATTGCTCCGGATTTGTGCAGCTGGTGTTCAAAATGAGCGGCATTAAAATTCCGCGCGATGCTGCCATACAAGCCACCCAGGGACAGACCATTCACCTGATTAACGAAGCCATGCCCGGCGACCTGCTCTTTTTTGACAATGAGGAGCAGCAAATTACCCATGTGGGATTGCTGATAAACGAAGGACATATCATTCACGCCCATGGCAAAGTACGCATCGACCTGGTAGATCATAATGGAATTTTCAACCGCGAAACCAGACGATACACCCATTCGCTGCGCATTATCAAGCGAATCAGGCCCGATTCGAACAATAAACTGTAATTATTTATTTTCGCGAGGTGCTTTTTTGTTGAAGGGCTGAAATATTCGGCTAAATTTTTGTACTTTTGCACCCTGAATTTTTGAAAGCTCAGTCATGATAAAAATAACATTACCAGATCATTCCGTCCGCGAGTACCCCAAAGGGGTCACCGGGCAGGAGATTGCACAGAGCATTAGCGAGGGTTTGGCACGCAAAGTGCTGGCTATCAGCGTAAACAGCGAGGTGCGAGACCTGACACGCCCCATAAACGAAGATGCCAGCATTAAACTTCACACCTGGGACGACCAAGAAGGGAAATCTACCATGTGGCACTCTTCGGCTCACCTCATGGCCAGCGCCATTGAAGCCCTATACCCAGGCACCAAGTTTGGCATTGGACCCGATGTGGAGAATGGTTTTTATTACGACATTGACCTGGGCGAACACGCCCTCTCGAGCAACGATTTCGAAAAGATCGAAAAGAAAATGCTGGAAATGGCCCGCGAAAAGCAACAGTTCATTCGCAAGGAAGTAGCCAAAAAGGATGCCCTGAATTTTTACACCGAAAAAGGCGACGAATACAAGGTCGACCTGATCACTGACCTTGAAGATGGTACCATCAGCTTTTATGAGTCGGGGCATTTTACCGACCTTTGCCGTGGCCCTCACCTGCCAGACACCAGCCCCATTAAAGCCGTGAAACTGCTCAACATAGCAGGCGCTTACTGGCGTGGCGACGAAAGCCGCAAGCAGCTCACCCGCGTGTATGGCATCACTTTTCCCAAGCAGAAAGACCTGGACGAATACCTGGTGATGCTCGAAGAAGCCAAGAAACGCGACCACCGCAAGATTGGAAAAGAGCTCGAACTGTTTGCCTTTTCAGCCAACGTAGGCCAAGGGCTCCCGCTGTGGCTGCCCAAAGGCGCCGAGCTGCGCGAAAACCTGGAGAAATTCCTGAAAAAGGTGCAGCGAAAAGCCGGATATCTCCCCGTTATTACGCCACATATCGGAGGTAAAAACCTTTACATTACCAGTGGTCACTACGAAAAATACGGCAAAGATTCATTTCAGCCCATCTCCACCCCTGCCGAAGGCGAAGAGTTTATGCTGAAGCCCATGAACTGCCCCCACCACTGCGAGATTTATAAAACCAGGCAGTACTCGTATAAAGACCTGCCAGTGCGCCTTGCCGAATTCGGCACTGTTTATCGCTACGAGCAAAGTGGCGAATTGCATGGCCTCACCCGCGTGCGCGGCTTCACCCAGGACGATGCCCACATCTTCTGTCGCCCCGACCAGGTGAAAGAAGAGTTCATTAAGGTAATCGACATTGTGTTGTATATCTTCCGTGCCCTCGATTTTAAGGATTACAGCGTGCAAATTTCGCTTCGCGACCCCAACAACCGCGAGAAGTATATTGGCACCGACGAAAACTGGGAGAAGGCCGAAAAGGCCATCATTGAAGCCACCCGCGAAAAAGGGCTTGAAGCGACAGTAGAACTTGGTGAGGCGGCTTTTTACGGGCCCAAGCTTGACTTTATGGTTAAAGATGCCCTGGGCCGAAAATGGCAACTGGGTACTATACAGGTTGACTACAACCTGCCCGACCGCTTTGAACTGGAATATGTGGGAAGCGACAACCTTAAGCACCGCCCCGTCATGATACATCGCGCACCCTTCGGTTCAATGGAGCGCTTCGTAGCTGTGCTTATTGAACATTGCGCCGGAAATTTCCCCCTCTGGCTTACCCCCGATCAGGCTACCATCCTGCCAATCAGTGATAAATACCAGGATTATGCGAAAAAAGTTTTAAATTTGCTGAATAATTACGAAATTCGCACCCTCATTGACGAGCGCAGTGAGAAAACGGGAAAGAAAATCCGCGATGCGGAAACCCGAAAAATTCCCTTCATGCTGATTGTTGGAGAGAAAGAAGAGTCGGAAGGAACCGTTTCCGTAAGAAAGCATGGGCAAGGTGACCTTGGGACCTTCACCATTGAAGATTTTGTAAAACTTGTTCAGGACGAAATCAACAGCGTCACTGAATTTTAATGCATAAATATTAACTAAACTAAGGAGGAACGAAGCATAGCAGCACCATTCAATCCCAGGCCAAGAGGCAGGCGTTTTGTAAAACAGGAAGACCCGCACGCCATTAACGAAAGAATCAAAGCCCCCGTTGTAAGGGTGGTTGGCGACAATGTGGAACCCGCCATTTTACCCATCAGGGAGGCAATTGCCCTGGCCGAAGAGCAGGGCCTTGACCTTGTTGAAATTGCACCCACGGCTAACCCGCCCGTGTGCAAAATCATGGGCTACAAAAAGTTTCTTTACGAGCAGAAAAAGAAACAAAAGGAGATAAAGGCCAACGCCGCAAAAATCGTGGTTAAGGAAATCAGGCTCGGGCCAAATACCGACGAACACGACTTCAACTTTAAACTTAAGCACGGCCTCAAGTTCCTTGATGAAGGAGCCAAACTGAAGGTGTATGTGTTTTTTAAAGGCCGCTCCATCATTTATAAGGAGCAAGGTGAAGTAATATTGCTGCGCTTTGCCCAGGAAGTGGAAGAAATGGGCAAGGTAGAACAAATGCCAAAGCTCGAGGGAAAGCGGATGATCATGCTGATCGCTCCAAAAAAATCACCCAAAAAGAACTAATGTTCATTGTTTAATAATCCGAAAATTGTTTTGTAATGCCAAAAATGAAAACCAAATCCGGTGCAAAAAAGCGGTTCACTCTTACCGCTTCCGGGCGCGTGAAGCGTAAACATGCTTACAAAAGTCACATTCTGACCAAGAAAAGCAACAAGAGAAAAAGAAATCTGACCAAGACTGGCCTCGTTAGCCCGGCAGATGAGAAGAACATCAAAGCGATGCTCAACCTTTAGAAAATCAATTAAAATTAACCTTTGTTTAGCCAAAAAAGTCTTTCCCACGTGAGGAAAGCGCTAAACGAACAAAAAACGAAAAGTTATGCCAAGATCAGTTAACAAGGTAGCTTCAAGAGCCAAGCGCAAGAAGCTGCTAAAACTCACCAAAGGATACTTTGGTGCCCGCAAAAACGTATTAACCGTAGCCAAGAATACCTGGGAAAAGGGACAAGGCTATGCCTACCGCGACAGACGCGCCAAGAAAAGAGAATTCCGCAAACTGTGGATTCAGCGCATCAACGCCGGTGCAAGGCAGTACGGTTTGAGCTACTCGCAATTTATCGGTAAATTAAACGCCAAGGACATCCAGATCAACCGCAAGGTGCTGGCCGACCTGGCCATGAACAATCCCGAAGCTTTCAAAGCCATCGTCGATTCTGTTCAGAATTAGATATAAAAAAGAACATTAGTAAAAAAAGGGAGCCGAACAGGTTCCCTTTTTTGTTTTATCACCCTGATTGCAAGCAATAACCTAACGTCGGGCAATAAAGCCATCTTTTTTCATTTGCCGGGCCACTTCATTTATTACTTCTTCAATTGTACCTTCAATCGTTGCTGGATTAAGCGTTGAAGTAATACCCGACCAAAGCAATTTATCATGAGTAAGAGAAAAAACGTTGGTCGAAAGAAAATAATCCTGGTCCCGTAAATAATAACCTGGAGTATAATATTTGGTGAAGAATATACCATGCTGATTCCAATAGGCAGTCCGGCGCATATTTCCTGGCATATATGTTTCCTTTTCTTCAATCTTAACCAGTTTCAAGATGATAACTCCATCAAAATCAGCATCACGCAATATTACCTTGGCTCTGTTTTCATCTTTTGCTTCATCGGGGCTTTCAAAAATCTGGTATGATTGAAAAAAGGCTGGATGCAAGGTTGCCATTTTGTCCTCAGCTCTTCTGCGAATGGTTTCATCCGGGGCAAGCACCGCGACCATAACTTTGCTTAAACGATCTGGATCGATGGCTGTATTGGGATCTTTCCATGAACTGACTATTTTTGTCTGCGTTCCGCAGGAAACAAAAGCAAACAAAGTAAAAAAAAGAAGTATTCTCAAAATTCTAAGATTTTCTAATTGGAAACTTTTTTAACCAGGTAAAAACCAAATGCAAGGGAAAGGATCAATGCGGCAAGGCCAATATTACTTATGCCGTCGGCATGACCCACATCAAGTGTAAGCAGCTTACGCCCAAGTGCCATTAAACCTATCAGCAACACACTCTGCACCTTTATACTATGCTCTTTTACATAGAAACTAAAGGTATCAATAAGTTCAACAGCAATCAAAATGTTGAAAAAAACAGGTAATACCAATTGGGTTTGATCTTTGGTTATTAGTAAACGGCCACTTCCCTCATTAGACGAAATAAGTGCTTTCAAGAACTGATAGACAAGTTCAACAATTTCAATAACAATATATGCAGCAAGTATCCCTGCTAAAATGTAAAATACCGCTTGCTCAAACCTCTTTAAAAAAGCAATACTCATAGTCCCATAAACCTGAATGGTTCTGCCTGGATGAACTGAGCCGAAACCTCACCGGAATATGTTTCATTATTCATAAGCGGCAACATTTTTACCGGGGCGCCTTCCCTGAAATCAATTTTCTTCAAATCCACCCAGAAGGTATTTGGCGTAAGGGCCGTTTCAAAGTAATATACCAGGTTTTTGTGATCAGCAACCACACGCCAGCGGGTGGTGGAGAGATTAGGAAAACCTTCCACTTCAAAGCCGTAGGGTACCGAAACATTCCTTACCACACTCATTACGCTTGCAACAGAAACCCTTGTATCATCTGTTTGGGGCACAGAGTTGATGTAAAAATGCGCCCTGGTAAAACGATCGGGAGAGGAAACAGTTCCGGGAAGAAAAATTCTGCCCGGGATGTTTTGCCAGTATTTGTTAATGGCCAATTGCTGTTCATATGACGGATCGTTCGTCATAACAGTATAGGACGGGTCGTGATGAATTACGAGTTTACCCCCGATGTATTCAAATATGGCATTGTCGCCGGTGGCATCTGACAAGGAAAGATGCACTGTGGTGAATTTATCCGTACCGGGAATAAAATCTGAAACAATGGCAAATTCTTCTTTGCTTAATTCCTCCACTGCTTCGGCAACCGTAGCAAAGTTATCCAGGGCATACTGCGCCCAGGCTGAAATCGTCATACCTTTCATGTCTCCAGCTTTTTCAAAAGTCGGATATTCTGATTCAACCAGCCACAGAAGATTGGCCATCAAACCTTTTTCATTCAAGCCATCTGGTGAGGCAATGTCCCATGAAGTAGCTACCACACTTCCGTATTTTGATGTCCATTGGATGGAGTTAGGACCTACTTCGCCATTGCGTTCCATTCCCCTGGGAAATATCCACAAATTGGCAGGAATCTCAATACTGAAATCCATGCTGCGGCCTGTAAGAATAGTGTTGTTGGGCCCTTTGTACATGACCCTGGTGCATGCATTGGCTTTGAACATTCCAAATGCTACAAAAACCAATAAAGCTGCTGCAAACGTTTTAAATGTTTTCATAAATAAAATTTTTAAAATTTTTTCTAATGAAACAACAACCAGTATTAATTGTTCGCGTGTTTAATTAATTATTCAGAAAAAAAGTGAACGTAAATAATAATCGCCCCATGAAACCCCGCTGAGCAGAAATGAGCTTCACTGACTTCGGCTAAAGCCTCAGCTGCCTGCTGATTACTGCCTACCGTAACTGTCTGCCGACAAACTCCAAAAACTCACTTACCATCATGGCGGTGGCACCCCAAATGGTGTGGCCGTTAATTTCAAAGCAAGGGGTTTGTAATCGATAACCGCCTATGAGGACTAATTCTTTTGTGCGGCAATTGGCAGTCTGGAAAAAATCGGAAAGTTCGATTTCAAGTATTGCTGCAACTTCCAGGGGATCAGCCTTAAAAGCGGGCCTTTCGCGGGTAATGCCTATGTAGGGGCTTACAATGTAGTTGCTTGGCGGGATAAACAGGTCGGAAAGCTTGCCAACGACTTCAATATCTGAAACCGGCACGCCTATCTCTTCATGGGTTTCGCGCAAGGCTGTATATTCAAGGCTGGGATCGGTGGTTTCGTAACGCCCGCCAGGGAATGATATTTGCCCGCTGTGTGCGCCGTTGTATTCGGGCCGTTTAATGAAAACCGTCGAAGGGTGGCCATTTTCATCGGGATAAAAAAGAAAAAGAACGGCGCTCTTCACTGCATTTTTGCCCTTGCCGAGGCTAATGATCTCCTGCTTGCGGTTAATTGGGGCCAGCTTGAGCTGGGCCTCCAGTCCAGGCAGGCGGTCGTAAGGCAAGCCCCGCAATAGGGAGACAAAGTCATTGAAATGGCTGATCTTTTCAGAAACGAGTTGCAGTTCTTCAGAAGTCATAAACGAGCGCAGAAAAAACAATTGCCTTACATTTGCAAACGAAGGCCAAAATTAAACAAACCTACCCAAAGCAACAATGAAGCCCGACCTATTGTTTTCCAGGCAACTGATTTCACTTTTCTTAGCGGGCTTGCTATTGGCATCATGCAGCTTTTTTACGGGCAAGGAAAATCAGAACCCCTCCTATCAGCTTTCGCAAGAAGAGCTTGAACTGCTGCAGCCCGGCGACATCATACTCAGGCAGGGCTTCGGAGTGGTGAGCCAGGCCATCAGCGAATTTCTTAACGAAGAGATCAGGGTTTCGCACGTGGCGTTGCTGAGCAAGGATTTTAAGGGTGAATGGCAGGTAATCCAGTCCATTTCGCAAAGGGTTTCGGAAGTGGATGGCGTGCAGCAGCAAGCCCTAACTTCCTTTGTCAGCGAAAGCGAAACCAACTCTATTGTGGTGGTCAGGTTCAGGGGCTACGAAAACGATCCCGGATTAAACATGCGCATTGAACAGGCTGCAAAGGATTATTTGCAACAGCAGATTCCTTTCGATCACAGCTTCAGCCTGGAGGACACCACCCGTTTCTTTTGCTCAGAACTAATCTGGAGACTTTTCCTGGATGAAGCCGGGGTGGATATTTTCGAAAAGATGAACAAAGATGTACGCCGTGAACGCCTGCGTTTTGCATCTTTTTTCGATCCCGATTATTTTAAGGTGATCATAAACCACCATTTAAATAAAGATCAGGGCTGAAGCGCTTTTTTGTAAGCTGCCAGGCAGCGCTCACGGGCCAGTTTATGGTCCACAATGGGATCAGGATAATTGCTGGTGCCAAACGCAGGAATCCATTTTTTAATGAACACCTCATCCGGATCAAATTTCTTTTGCTGTTCCGACGGATTAAAAATGCGGAAATAGGGTGCTGCATCGGTGCCGGTGCCGGCGCTCCATTGCCAGCCCCCATTATTTGAGGAAAGTTCGAAGTCGAAAAGCTTTTCGGCAAACCAGGCTTCGCCCCATCGCCAGTCGATGAGCAGGTGCTTGGTAAGAAAGCTGGCCGTGACCATTCGCAGGCGGTTGTGCATATACCCTGTGGCCGCCAGTTGCCGCATGCCCGCATCAACCATGGGGAAACCCGTTCGGCCCTGCTTCCAAAGTTCAAATTCTGTTTCGTTATTGCGCCATTCAATACGATCGTATTCGGGCCTGAACGACTTCTTTACCACCTGCGGGAAGTGCTGCAGGATCATGGCATAGAACTCGCGCCAGATCAGTTCGTTCAGAAAGGTTTCATTGAGTTCACGGGCAATTTTAACCAGCTTTCGAATGCTTATCGTGCCAAACCGCAAATGGGGACTAAGCCGCGACACCCCATTGATAGCCGGGAAATTGCGGGTTTCGTGGTAGTTGCGAATCAAGTCCTCATCAATGACAGCTACCGGCATTTCTATTCCTGAAGGTTCAAATCCAAGCTCTTTAAGTGAGGGCATTGGGGGCAAATCACCCTTATGGCAGTTTTTCAGCAGGGTTTCCGAGGGGAATTCGGCAATATGCCGGCTTTCGAGCACTTCCTTCCAGCGACGGCTGTATGGGGTAAAAACGGTATAGGGCGTTCCATCAGATTTCAGGGCTTCATTGCCTCCAAGTACGAGGTGATCGAGTTCCTGGTAAAAACCAATGCCATGCGAAGCCAGCAGTGCCCTGACCTTTTCGTCACGTTCCATGCCATAAGGCTCGTGATCGGCATTGCAATAAACGGCATCAATTTCGTATTTACCCAGCAATTCCTTGAAAACATCAAAGGGTTTGCCCTTTCTTACCAGGATGCCACTGCCCTGCTTCCTAAGGACCTGATCCATCCCCGAAAGGGTATGGTGAATGAACTCAACACGGTGGTCATTCCGCGGAAGCGGATCCAGGATATCCTCATCGAAAATAAACAGTGGGAGCACCTTTTCAGCGCCTTCCAGCGCCTTGAAAAAGGCCTTGTTATCGTGGAGGCGCAAATCGCGCCGAAACCAGAAAATCGTAAAACTCATGTAGATTACACGGATTATAAAAAGATTACAAAGATTTTAACGGATTGCAAGGATTTTTTCTGATGACTTTCGACTGATGACTTTTTAAACTTCCGGCTTCGGACTCCCGACTTCGGACTTCCTTAAAACAATCAACGTGATCTCCGGCGGCATACCAACCCTTCCGGGGAAGCTCAGGTAGCCGAAACCACGGTTCACGTAAAGTTTTTGGTTGCCTTCGTGGTAAAGGCCGCTCCATTCAGTGTATTTATATTGCACCGGGCTCCAGTTAATCAGGCGATTGCTAATGCCAAATTGCATGCCATGGGTGTGGCCACTAAGGGTCAGGTTCACATCGGTATCGGGTATCACCTGTTCGCGCCAGTGCGAGGGGTCATGCGACAGAAGAATTTTAAAAGGGAAACTGGCATTTTCGCCCAGGGCTTTTTCAAGGTCACCGTATTGTGCAAAGGGCGGCAAGCCCCAGTTTTCAATACCAGCTATCATTATAGAGTCATTGCCACGAACAACAAAAACATGCTCGTTGAGCAGCATCCTGAAGCCCATTTCGGTTTGCACCTCCACCAGGCGTCCAATATTTGAGTCTTTCTCATCGATGGTGCCCCAGCGACGGTAGTCGCCCATATCGTGGTTGCCCAAGACAGAAAACATCCCGTCAATTGTCTTCAATTGCTGAAAAACAGGAATGAACTTTTCTGCTTCCCTGGCTTCGTTATTTACCATATCGCCGGTAAAGACTACCAGGTCAGGCTGTAAGCCGGCGATCACACCAAGCCCGGCAGCAACGGCCTCTTCACGGCTGAAGCTCCCCAGGTGGGCATCAGAGAATTGCACCAGCCGGTAGCCATCAAAGCTCTCGGGCAAGTCGTCGAACCATACCTCCACCTCTTCTACCTCGAAATTATAGCGTCCAAAGCTGAGCCCGTAAAGAGTAACAGAGAACATATACGCGGCAAAAATTAATCCCAGCAAGGGCACAATCAAACTGTAGCGCAAGCGTCCAAGGGGAATATTTATCTTTGGATAGGACGTAAAAATCCGCTGAGAAAGCCTAAGAGCAAGGATTTTGAGGTCGTACAATACCACAAACAGAAAGAAGCTTGCCTTGGGGATAAATAGGAGCATAAAGGCACCCATGATGACATAAAACTGCCGGTATTTCACATAGTCTTCAAGGCCATTGCCTCTAACATACCAAGCCCAGGCCACGGCAAAAACCAAAAAGCCTATATCAACAAGCCAGTAGGTTTTTAAAACGAATTTCCGGAAAAAGTCAAGATGCCGGTGTGAAAACAACTTCCGCATTCCGCGGTAAGCATAAAAATCGATAAGGATGAGGATGGCAAGGAGAAAAACAATTCGAAGCAACATTAATTCCGAAAAAATATTTAAACGTGATGATTTGATTATGTTTGTAAACCTTACCTTTGGAGCAATAAACGTACCAAACATGAAGCTTGCAAAGGTAATGTTTGTTGGCAAGTAAAACACTAAAATTCAGCGATTTGTTCAGCTTATGACACAGGTAGTTTTTGAGGGATATTTTGTACTTTTTCTTATCATTACACTGGGCATTGCCATTGGCAATATTAAGTTCAAAGGCTTTTCACTCGATATTTCAGCGGTAATTTTCGTGGCCCTTCTTCTGGGTCATTATGGCTTTGTGGTGCCTCCGGCTTTTCAAACCATAGGCCTGCTGTTTTTCATTTTTACCATTGGCATACAGGCGGGTCCCGGGTTTTTTGATGCCTTTCAGAAATTTGGGCGGCAATTGCTGCTGATATGTGTCATACTGGTTTCCATCGCGGCCGGCTTAAGTTTTTCGCTTTCGCGGATTTACGACATACACCCTTATTTGGGCGTGGGGCTTTTTAACGGGGCGCTGACCAGCACCCCTGGCCTGGCTGCGGCCATCGACATTACCGGCTCACCCATGGCCTCCATTGGCTATGGGGTGGCCTATCCTGCTGGTGCCGTGCTGGCCATACTCATCATTCACCTTTTGCCTTCGCTGCTTAGGGTAGACCTGAAAAAGGAAGAGAAAAAATACCTGGATAAAATTACGGAAGAATTTCCGGAGGTGATAAACCGCAATTTTCTGGTTGAGAATCAGAATATTCACGGAAAAACCCTGAAAGAACTGGAGATCGGCACCATGACCGGGGCGGTGATTTCGCGCGTGAAACACGATAACCTGGCCTTTACTCCCACTGCCGGTACCCGCCTTTTCCTGGGTGACATTGTAAAGGTGGTGGGCACTGAAGCCGCCCTGCATAAGGTGGAGTTTATGATCGGGAAACCGACCAATGAAGAGATTTCGCTGGCCGAAGAGTTTGAGGTAAACTGGGTGCTGGTTACCAACAAAAAGGTGATCAACAAAAGCCTGCATTCGCTCAACCTGACAGCCTATTACGGTGGCACCATTACGCGCATCCGCCGCAGCGGTATAGACCTGAGTCCAAAGGGTACTTCAACCCTTCGATTTGGCGACAAGGTGCTTTTGGCTTGCGAAAAAGAGAATATGCGCAAGGTAATGAAGCTGCTTGGCAACGATGAAAAACGCCTCCGGGAAACCGATTTTTTGCCCATCAGCCTGGGTATTATCATTGGCATACTACTGGGCTCCATCAGCATTCCTTTTTTCGGATTCTTTGATTTCAGGCTGGGGCTGACAGGCGGGGTTTTGACAACTGCCTTGGTGCTTAGTAGGATCGGAAAGACCGGCCCGATTATCTGGTCCATGTCGGGCAGCGGAAATCAGCTGCTGCGCAAGCTGGGGCTGCTCATGTTTCTTGCCGCCGTTGGCACCCAGGCCGGAGCAAACATAATGGAAACGCTGGCACAGCACGGTTGGAAATTGCTCTGGGTAGGAATGGTCATTACGGTCCTGCCAATGGTCATCACCACTTTGATAGGTCATTATTTAATGCGCCTGAACTTCATTACCCTTCTTGGGGTAGTAGCAGGAAGCATGACCAGCACGCCCGGCTTGGCAGCTGCCGACTCGAAAACAGAAACCGATGCCGCCTCCGTGGGCTACGCCACCGTTTATCCCATGGCGCTGGTATTGATGATCATTTTTTCGCAACTGCTCAGCATGGTTTAATTACCCTTTCGGGGAAAAAAGATCAGTACCTTGCCGGGAGGTCCTTTGCAGGAATGGTGTTCCGGATAAAATCCCTGATATCGTCGTTTGAATTTTTGAGGTCTTCGGCTCGCAGGTACATCATATGCCCGCTTTCGTATCCTTTGAAGAAAAAACGGTCTTTCAGCCTTCCGCTTGGATCTAAGTGCCACATGGTATATTTGGCGTTGAAGTATGTGGTGGCCCCATCGAAATAACCAGACTGGATGAGCGTATGCAAAAAAGGATTCTGTGCCATAGCCAGGCGCAGGTTTTCACCGGTGCGGTCGCCTTCGTTGTCCCATGGCCGAACAGGGCCGAAAATATTATACTTCACATCGGTTTCGTATTTCAGCACATTGCGCAGGTAATGATTGATGGCTGGTGTAAAGGAGTGCTTCCACGAGGCCATTTCGGAGTTGTAGTCGGGCGCAACACCGGCATCCTGTCGGTCGATGCCTTTGTAGCGCGAATCGAGCCGGCCAATGGTGAATCCCACCTCGCGCAGCAGGTCTTTCCAAAAAAAATTGTTTGGCACATTCAGGTTATGCTGGGCTACGCTAGTTTCGCTCAATCCCGAATACCGGGCGAAATGTGTAATGGCTGCCTTTCTCTCCTGCTCATCCGCCCATGCGCCTTTTGCCATTACCGGCAACAATTCGTTCATGGTGTAACTTTCCACCTCTTCGAGCAATTCTTCGAGGTTTTTTTCCTGAAGTTCAGGTGCCAGTTTCTGATGATACCATGCGGTGGCCGCGAAATACGGCAGGCGGTTGGCAGCGCCAACAGGGCCTCCCCTGTCGATGCCAAGGTTGGTGGGCGACACCAGCACCACCCCGTTCAGATACATACCATTGCCTTGCAGGGCCTGGGCCAGACCTGATACCCTTGTGGTTCCATAACTCTCGCCGATCAGATATTTCGGCGAAAGCCAGCGATTGGCACGGGTGACAAAAGCCTGTATCCACTCAGAAAGATAGCGGACGTCTTGATTTACTCCAAAAAACTGCTCACGTTTTGCTTCCTGATCCAGTATACGGGAATAGCCAGTATTGACGGGATCAATATAAACAATATCGGCTACATCAATTATTGAGTGCGGGTTTTCCTGGTAACCATATGGCTGCAGCGGATAACCCTCACTGTCAATCTGCAGGTGATAAGGGCCGGTATAGGCCAGGTGCATCCATACCGAAGCTGAACCGGGGCCACCGTTAAAAGAGAACACAATGGGCCTTTCGTTTTTGTTCCTGACATCCGAACGCTCGTAAAAAACATAAAATAAGGTAGCTGCTGGCTTGCCTTCCTCGTCCCACACAGGCATGGTACCGGCAGTTGCTGTAAATGGCACTCTCTGCCCATTAATAATCAGCGAATGCTGGGTTACAACCTCCGATTCGGCTTCAATCTTGCGCTCCTGTGCCAATAGTACCGAAGCAAATATCAAAAGAAAAATCATGGATGCAAACTTCTTCATAAGGCAATGATTTAAAGGGAATAAAGTGACAAGGCGAATATAATAAATATCCGCCTTGTAATGATTCAATGAAAAGGAAAGTTTTTCCCAGGGCTATTCCGCTTTCTTTTCCTTCCTGGTAATGGAAATAACATTCTCGTGGCCATACAATTCGCGGGCTTTTTCGCCTTTGAAAACACTCATGCTCTCAATTTCAGCCGGAGTAATTATTTCATTGAGATTCTCCACTTCGGCATCCACTCTTTTTCCGTCAATGAAAATAACGATCTCTCCTGCTCCAATTCTTTCACGAAGCAAGTCTGCCCCGGGGGTGTCTTCTTTTTTCTCACCGCCATTCAACACAAAGCGAATGGGCATGTTATACTGCACCCTAACGTTTTGGCCACGCTGACGGCCGGGAGTCCAGGTTGGCATATTCTTGACTACACGCACTGCTTCTTCGTCGCAGCCACCGCCAATGCCTCTCAATACCCTGACACCGGTAATGCTGCCATCGTCTTCAACCACAAAGGTAACAAAAACGGTTCCCTGAATCCCAGCCGAGCGTGCATCTGCCGGATACCTGAGGTTTTCCACCATATATTGTACACGGGCATCTTCGCCACCCGGGAAGCGTGGCTGCTCCTCTACAACAGTGAAAATCACGTCGTCTGGAACCTGTTGTTTTTCAGGAGGGGTTGGCGGTGGCGGTGGAGGAACACTTGGGGGTTGCGGAGCTGCTTCAGGCAACAGACCAATAACGGTTAGATTTACAACCTCAGTTTCACTTTGCGTGAAAGGCAGCTCAGTGGCCTGCAAGCTTGCCGATTGCAACAGCATTAGTCCGGCAAAAAGACCTGCCGATAACATAAGGCTCAAAACGGCTTTTAAAACGGGATTTTTTGTTTTTTTGTTCATCATCATGATTCGTTTTTTTAAGGGTGAAAAGGTAAAAGGGTTGGTTATGGGTAAACAATAACTCTGAAAGGAGTAATTGATTAACAATTGCTGGTATTGTGCTTTATCAACCTTTTGATCAAGCACAAAGCGGTCGGCCTCGAATTCATGCTGCAGTTTGATCTCTCGTCGCAGGTACCAGATTACAGGATGGAACCAGAAAAAGATGCTCAGCATTTCAATAAGAATCAGGTCGACAGAGTGTAATTTTCGAATGTGTGCCATTTCATGAAGCAGCACCTTATCGAGGGCCGGGTCAATGAGCAGGCGCTCCGGCACAAACACCAAGCGGAAAAAACTGTAAGGCGAACGATCGCCCTTCATGGGAATTACCATAATTCCATTAATTTTTTTGCCGTGCAGAACCTTCCATCTGGCCGCCAGGTAAACCAGGCTCCCTGCAAAACGAAAAAAAACCAAAACACTAATAATTAAAGAAATGTAAACGAACCCCATCCTGGAAAGAATAAATTCGCGGAGTTCCAGTTGAGATTTTTCCAAGCCTTCAGATGCATATACCACTACCTCCGGCAGGGTTAATATACCCTGAATTGAATCCCCTGCCAGCCCTGACGACCTGATTAAAAGGCCTGTCCCTGCTAAAAGTGAAATGCCAATACCTCCAAGGATATAAATCCGCGACAAGGCAGGATTGTCTTGGGTTTTAATAAAAAAATGGTACATAAACCCCAGCAGAAAAAAATAAGCCGAGGTCCAGAAAAGGTAAATGAATGGTGTGTTCATAATCTATGCATTTTAAGTTCTCACTTTTTCACTTTCTCATCTTCTCATTTTCTCACCTTCTCACCTCTCCTGCTTCCGGATCTCCTCCTCAATTATTCGCTTCAGTTCTTCGAGTTCAGAAACCGTCAGGCCTTTTTCCTGCGAGAAGAATGAAACCATTTGACGAAGGGAGTTGCTGAAATATTTCATCAAAATGCCTTTCATCATCACCCGGGTATAGGTCTTTTTCTCCACCGCCGGGAAATATTCGTGGGCTTTGCCATAGGATTTGTGCTTCACAAAACCTTTCTGTTCCAGAATGCGCACTATGGTCGAAACCGTTGTGATAGCCGGCTTGGGCTCGCGAAACTTGTCGCGTATGTCCTTCACAAAACCCGATTTTATCTCCCACAGGATTTGCATCACTTGTTCTTCTGCCTTGGTCAGTTCTTTCATTTTTCACCTCTTTTATTTGCTCAAATACCAGGCCAAATATAACTATTTTTTTAGTTTTACAACTATTTTTTTAGTTAATGCTGAGAGTTTAACTTTTCCCTCTTTATAACCTGCATTAATCCTCAAAAATCAATCCGAATTAAACAAATTTTATACTTTTGTAAACCATATTAATGGCATATCATATTTTTCGTTCATTCTAATTATAATTCTCCATTTTCCTTAAGAATTATCCTTAATCAAATCGCATGAAACGTTTCTACCCTGTTTTTTTATTGTTTTTCGCTATGCTTTGGTCGTCTGGCCTTCTGGCCCAGCCAGAAATTACACCTTCGTTGCAGGAGGTCATTCTCGAAAAATCGGCCGATGAATTCATTTCTGTCAACATTCGTCTTTCAGCGCAGTACGACGAAGCCCTGCTTTATGAAAACAGCAGGAATATTAAATATCCCTCGGCCCGCAGATCTTATGTGGTCAACGAGTTAAAAAATTTCAGCGCAATCCAACAAGCGAGTCTATTATTACTTCTTGAGGCCCTTGAGTCGGAGGGCAGAGTAAAGCACATACAACCGCTCTGGATCGGAAACCTTGTTAACGTCATGGTTCTTCCAGAGGTAATCGAAGCCCTTTCTACCCGCAATGATTTGGCCCGGCTGGATTACAACAAGATGCAGCAAGTAATCGAGACCGATTTTAGTGAAAAAGACCAACACGCTGCCCCGCCCGACAAACTTTCGACCCATCCCAACATTGCCTGGAACGTGAGCCTTATCAACGCCCCCGGTGTATGGTCAGAAGGTTTTACAGGGGAAGAAGTGGTGGTTTCGGTGATCGACAGCGGAGTCAATTACAACCATCAGGACTTGGCAGGCCGTATGTGGACCCACCCCAACTATCCCAACCATGGTTTCAACTTTGTGAACAACAGCCACAACACCATGGACGACAACAGCCATGGCACCCACTGCGCAGGTACCGTGGCCGGCAACGGCACAGCGGGCACGCTTACTGGCATTGCTCCGCAGGCAACCATTATGGCCCTGAAGGTGCTCGATGGCAGTGGCAGCGGCACGGAGGCAGGCGTGTGGGCTGCCATACAGTTTTCTGTAGAATATGGCGCCAGTGTCATGAGCTTTTCGCTGGGCTGGAAGCATGCCTGGAACCCCGACCGCAGCATGTGGCGCACCACCATGAACAATGCCCTGGCCGCGGGAGTCATTGCTGCCGTTGCAGCCGGTAACGAGGGCACTTCCTATACCGACACTCCCCCAAGCCAGGTGCGCACTCCCGGAGATATTCCCCCGCCATGGACCAACCCCACCCAAATGGCACCCGGCGGTAACTCCGCAGTCGTTTCGGTTGGCTCAACCACCAATACGGATGCTATCTCCAGCTTCTCAAGCAAGGGACCGGTAACCTGGCAAAACGTGGCCCCATTCAACGACTATCCTTACAATCCCGGCACAGGCCTTATTCGCCCCGACGTGGTGGCGCCTGGCTCCAACATCATTTCCCTTTCAAACACCAGCAACACAGGTTATACCACCAAAAGCGGCACCTCAATGGCCACTCCGGCTGTGGCAGGACTAATGGCTCTTATGGTTTCAAAAAACCCGGGAATCACTCCTGAACAGATAAGCCAGATACTGGAAGAAACCGCCATATCTCAAGCCCTGGGGAAAAACAATACATTTGGCTCCGGAAGGGTGAATGCCCTGGCAGCGGTAAATGCCACACCATACATGGGCATCAGGTACGTGTCGCACGCCATCGACGATAGCCTGGGCAATGACAATGGCATGGTGAATCCCGGCGAAACCATTTCTCTTTCTTTGGTACTTGAAAACCCGACTGAAGAAGATATTGAAGGGGTTCAGACCAGGATCTTTCTGGATTCTGAATACGCCATGTTAACTGATAGCGTGGCTGTGCTTGGAAATTTCCTGGCGGGTGAGTCTCGCACCTTCGAGAATATTTTTGCCTTCCAAACCCTGGAAGAAATGCCCGGCAAACACTTGCTTACTTTTCGTTTGGAGGCCTTCCAGGAAGACGAAGCGAACATTTGGAAAAGCAGGTTTGAGGAAACAGGCGTTGCGCCCAGGCTTCAGGTGGCAGGACTGATCATCGACGATCAGCAACAGGGCAATGGCAACGGTCACCTCGACCCGGGTGAAACGGCCATTCTGCAATTTAAAATTGAGAATACCGGACAGCTGCCTTCGGAAGAAATCAACATTACGGTGAGCCCCGACGACCCGCTGATAGTCTTTTCGCAGGCGCAACTAGTAGTCCCTCCGCTGGTCCAGGATGGGCATTTTTATGCCAACTTTGAAATTTCAGTGCACGGCTCCATGGCTCCGGGAATCACCGCAATGATAAGCCTTGACCTTCATTCAGGACCTTACCAGATTCAAAAGGATTTTTATCTTAAAATTGGTCTTATTATGGAAGACTGGGAGTCTGGTAATTTCGAACAATATGAATGGCAATTCGACGGTAGCGCCCCATGGGTACTGGTGAGCGATCAGACCTATGAGGGTACCTATGCAGCAAAAAGCGGAACCATTGGGCATAGTGCCTCTTCCGGGCTTTTCCTTACCATGGATGTGGTGGCCAACGACACCATCTCCTTTTACCGAAAGGTTTCCTCAGAAAACAACTATGACTGGCTCGAATTTTATATTGATGGGGTTAGGCAAGACCGCTGGTCGGGCGAGCGCAACTGGGAGAAAGTCTCCTACCCGGTACTAGCCGGCAACCGCACCTTCCGCTGGGCGTATGTGAAAGATTACTCCGTGTCGAGTGGACAGGACGCCGCCTGGATAGACAATATTGAAATGCCGGCAACCATCCTTACCCTGGCCTTTGCCGGCTTCGACAGCGAACAATGCGGTTCTTCGCCCATATACCTCGAAGGATATGCCAGCCAGTACGAAGAACTGGAATGGACCAGCAGTGGCGACGGGGTATTTGAAAACGCCACCGAAATGAACACCATATACACCCCTGGAAACCAGGATATTCTGAACAAAGAAGTAACCCTTACCCTGAAGGCTTTCCGCGAGGATGAAGTAAAGGCAGAACACTCGAGAAAGGTAACCATGCTACCACAGCCAGAAGTGGATCTGGGCGAAGACTTTACCCTTTGTGTTGATCATGTGACCCTGCTCAACGCAGGCCCCGGTTATTCGGGTTACTTGTGGTCGAACGGACACGACAGGCAAAACCTATGGGTAATAAACAACGAGTTCGGCCCGCAAACCGCTATTTGGGTTGAAGTTACCAACCAATATGGTTGTGCGGCCCGCGACACCGTGGTGGTGACCTTCGATGCCTGTCTCGATGTAAGCCTGCCCCAAGATAATCTAAATGAAATGACAATTTATCCCAACCCTGCCAGCGGAAGCGTAAACATGGCATTTTTCAACAACGGAGCTGGGGAAGTTATTATCAGGATTTCCGATCAAAAAGGGCAGATTATGCACACTTCCAGGCTGCAGGAACTCAGCGGAAATGTGAGCCATGAACTGGATATCTCTGGACTTAAAGCCGGGTTGTATTTTCTAATCGTTGAAACTGCTGAAGGCCGCCTGGTTAAGAGGCTTACCGTTTATTAAAATCAAAAGTTAATTGTATTGCAGCCGCAATTGCTATTGCTTTTGCGGCTGCTTTTTTTATATTTTTGCCAAAAACCCCACCGCCATGAGAAGCCGAATGACCTACGACAAGCATGAGATAAAAGAAATCATTGACAAATGTGACGCATGCTTTCTCGCAATGGTTGACCCAGAGGGTATGCCATATGTACTACCCTTTAACTTCGGATATGAAGACGGCACTATTTATTTGCATTCCGACCAGAAAGGAAAGAAAATGGACGTTCTGAAGAACAACCCCAATGTTTGTGTGGCTTTCAGCACCGACCACAAATTGTTCTTCAGGCACGAAACAGTTGCGTGCAGCTATGGCATGGACTACCGCAGCGTGCTGGCTTATGGCAAGGTAGTCTTTATTGAAGACTATGATGAAAAGGTGAAGGTAATGAACATCATCATGCGCAAATACGCTGGCAAAGAGTTCCCTTTCAATGCCCCGGCCGTAAACAATGTGGCCGTTTACAGAGTGGAGATTTCAAAAATTGAAGGAAAGGTCTCTGGCTCCTGAAAAATTGTCAGGATCCGCCAAAAACTTTAGGGCGTTTGGTGTATTTGATCACCTTTGACCAGAGAAAATAAACAAACCAGCCAATCAGCACTCCTAACAGGGCTCCAAAAAACACATCGCCCGGGTAATGCACGCCCAGGTAAACGCGGCTGTAGGCGTTCAACACCGCATAGCTAAGCATTACCGGCACCATAAAACGGTAGCGATCGCCAATCAGGAAATTCATAAATATGGCCAGTGCAAAGGTATTGGCCGCATGCGATGAAACAAAGCCAAAACGCCCCCCGCAACGACCGCGCACGATATGTACCAGTCCTTCGAGCGAAGGCTCATGGCAAGGCCTCAGACGCATAAAAGTGTTCTTAGCCAGAACGGAAAGCTGATCACTAAGGGTAATCAGAATAACCACAAAAACAAGCATTACGAAAACCTTCCAGCGGTATTGCCTGAAGACCATATAAAGCAAAACCAAATAAAGCGGAATCCAGGTGGTTTTCTCGCTGATAAAATACATCACCTGATCGAAAAAACCATTATGAAGACCATTCAGGATCAGAAACAACTGTTTGTCAATTTCTAGAAAAAACTCCAACATTGAAAAAAATTTATGATTAATGATTTATGATTTATGATTAATTAAAAAATATCTAATAAACAAATTATCAAACCTTTGTCTCCAGTATCTGAAAACCTTGAACCTTGAACTTTAAACTTTGAATCATCAATCCTAAATCCTAATTCCTCAATCATCAATCCTCAATCATCAATCATCAATCCTCAATCCTCAATCATAAATCCTCAATCCTCAATCATAAATCCTCAATCCTCAATCATAAATCATAAATCAACTTGGTTCATCATTCGCCAGAGCTCATCCTTCAATTTCATAATCCCCATTTGGGTGTGTGAAGAAATCAACACATGAGGCACTTTAGGTATCTTTTTTCCGAGGGATGCCAAACCTTGTTCATCAAGCAGATCGCATTTGCTTATGGCCAGCAGGCGTTTCTTGTCGAGCAGCTCAGGATTATATTCTTGCAGTTCGTTGATCAAAACCTGATATTCCTTTTTGATGTCTTCACTGTCGGCCGGGATCATGAAAAGCAGCACCGAGTTGCGCTCGATATGCCTGAGGAAGCGATGGCCGAGCCCCCTGCCCTCGTGCGCCCCTTCTATGATTCCGGGGATATCGGCCATCACAAACGATTGCATGTCGCGATAGGCTACCATGCCAAGGTTGGGCACCAGTGTGGTGAAAGGGTAATCGGCAATTTCGGGCTTTGCAGCCGAAACAACTGATAAAAGAGTGGACTTTCCGGCATTGGGAAAACCTACCAGTCCCACATCGGCCAGCACCTTCAGTTCAAAAACAAAAAAGGCTTCCTGCCCGGGCTCACCCGGCTGCGCATAACGGGGAGTCTGGTTTGTGCTCGACTTGAAATGGGTATT
>JAHYJD010000023.1 GCA_019429365.1 Bacteroidales bacterium
GTTTGTTGCTGACCAGGAAATCAATGCTTCTGGAAAGCTGGTTTTACCCGGCCTGATCAATACGCATACCCACTCGCCTATGACCATTTTCAGGGGTTATGCCGACGACCTGCACCTGAAGGAGTGGCTCTACGATCATATTTTTCCCATTGAGTCGGAGTTTGTTACACCCGAGAATGTGCGCACCGGCACCCGGCTGGCCATCGCCGAGATGCTGCTTAGCGGCACTACCACCTTCAACGATATGTATTATTATGTGGATGAGATGGCCAAAGTGGTTGACCAGGTGGGTGTACGTGCGGTGCTGACGGAGAGCCTGATAGATTTTTCAGTACCCAACAGCCCATCGCCCGAACATGCCCTTCAGGTAAGCGAAGATCTGATAAAAAAATGGACACATCACCCACTGATAACTATCGGTGTTTCGGCCCATGCGCCCTACACCACCTCACCTGAGGTTATTAAAAAAGGCAAAGAGCTGGCCGATAAATACCATTTGCCATTTAATATCCACGTGGCTGAAACCCGCGGAGAATATGACCTTGCCCAGAAAGAGTATGGTATGACGCCGGTGCAGTTTCTCGACAGTATTGGGGCGCTGGGCTCCAATGTAATAGCTGCTCACAGTGTGCATCTAACCCCCGAAGATATTGAGATTTATGCGCGCCGTGGCGTGGGTGTGGCCCACAATCCGCAGTGCAACATGAAGCTGGCCAGCGGGGTAGCTCCTGTGCCGGCATTTCTCAAGGCAGGGGTGAAAGTTGGCATTGGCACCGATGGCGTAGCAAGTAACAATGACCTTGACCTTTTTGATGAAGTACGCTCAGCTGCCTTCATTCATAAGCTCAACAGCCAGAATCCTACCGTGCTCGATGCCCGGACCGCCCTTGAGCTGGTGACCATTGGCGGCGCCCGCGTGCTCGGCATGGAAGAAAAAATCGGGTCGCTCGAAGTGGGCAAAAGAGCCGATATTATTATTCTCGACATGGATCAGCCGCACGCCCACCCGGTTTACAATATTTATTCATTGATTATTTATTCACTTCGAGGATCGGATGTAGAAACCGTGTTGGTTGATGGCCGGCTGATGCTACAAAACCGCAAGCTGGTGACGCTTGACCTGGACCGCCTTTACGATAAAGTGGAGCAACTGGCCAGGCAAATTGCCGAAAAAAGTCCCACTCTGACACATTTAAACAACAAGCTCAGAAAACTCTGAATTTAATCGAAGTGGGGGTCGAGGCGGCGCATCATGGCGCCCTCAATGACCTTGAAAAGATCCATTGGGGTGAACTTCCGCCAGCTTACATCATTGAAGTGCTTGCCGAAGGCAATGTAATAATCAATGTTGGCACTTTCGAACTCGCGAATTACAAAATCACGGAAGTTCAGCGCCACAATCCAGCCATCTTCCAGCTCATCAAACCATTCCTGGTAATAACAGTCGTCGGATGAGTGGAAATTCAGTACGTTTTCGCCAATCAAAATGAATTTGTTTATGCCATTTTCAATAAGTGGCTCAATGATATTGCGCTTCAGGTACATGATGTCGTTGTAAAGACAGTCGTTCCATTCGCCTATCATTTCAATAAAGCAGTAGCCCTGGTCGTAGTCGGCATACAGGATTTTGATAAAAAGGGTGGCTGAGCCCATTTCGTCCCATTGCGGGTGGATCAGGTAGTTGTAAACGGCGTGTGAAAATTCAAACTCCGAGTATTCCCTTCCGTAAAAGGGTGAGCGTAGGTCCTCGGAGGCTATATAAAGGTTTCGCCAGGCGTAAAATGGCTCAAGGTCGTGCATAAATTCAAGAAATAAACAGGGAGGAAACGCATCCTCCTAAATCAAAGTTAGTAAAATTTATTGCGCGGATTCAAGGCCTTCAGGCCTGATTTTTCACTTCAATCAGCCTTGCGGCGATAGATAAACCGATGATCTCGGGGCTTTTTCCCGGAAGCTTAATGCCGATTGGTGAATCCACTTTTGCGAAAGCAGCTTCATCAAAAGCATTTCTTTGCAGCAGGAATTCTTTTGCTTCGGAAATCTTTTTCCTGTTGCCGATCATGCCAAGATATGCCCATGGTTTATTGTTCAATTGTGCCAGGATTTCAAAATCGTAGTCGTGGCGGTGGGAGCAAAGTACCAGGAAGTGGCGTGGCCCGGGTTCGAATCCCTTGAGAAACTCGGGGTGATGCATTGCTTTTGTGTTGATCCCTGCGAAAGCAGGATCGGCCAGCATTTCAGCTCTTTCATCTACCACGGTGATGCTAAACTCCAGTTTTCGGGCAAAATATACCAAGGCTCTGGCCACATGTCCGGCTCCGAAGATCACCAGTTCACTGTCGGGCTGAAAACTCTCAATAAAGAACGTAAGCCTGGTACCCGTTTCGGGGTTTTGCATTTCAAACATGCCGTTTTTGGTTTCCTTCAGAAAGGCCTTTGCGGTTTTGATTACCTCCAGTTCCACCGGTCCGCCGCCAATGGTGCCCTGTGTGGAGCCATCCTCAAAAACCAGCATGCGCGCTCCAGGCGGACGGCCAAACGATCCCTCAACATTTATCAGGGTGCAGAGGGCGAAGGTACGTTGCGCTTGCCGTGCTTTAGTTAATTGGGAAATCCAGTTTTCCATTAGTACTCGGTTTTGTTTTCTAGTTTCAGCCACTGCTCGAATGGCTCAGCGGCTTCTCTCAATACCATTTTCTGCATGGGGATGGAGCGTTGCTCGTGTGCCAGTGAAAACTCGTCATAAATAAAGGAATCGTCGAAACCCGCCTTTGCGGCATCGCCTTTGGTGGCTGCGAAAACTATGCGTTCAATATGTGCCCAATAAATGGCACCAAGGCACATGGGGCAGGGCTCGCAGCTGGTATAAATCACGCAGCCGTCGAGCCTGAATTTGCCAATATTTTTGCAAGCATCGCGTATGGCCATCACCTCGGCATGGGCAGTGGGATCGTTGTCGCAGGCGACATGGTTCACCCCGCGGCCAATAACCTCACCATTGCGCACAATGAGCGCCCCGAAAGGACCGCCACCGTTTGTTACATTGGCTGCTGCCATGGCAACGGCTTCTTGCAAATACTTTTTGTCATTCATGGCTATACATTTGCTGGCAAACAAATCTACAAAATTATTCCCTGGTAGAACAACGCAAAACCCCGTGACCTTAGCCTGTGCTCCGAATGGTTTTGGCTATCTTTGCTGTAATATGAAGACACCAGCGTTTCCTGATCTGAAACAATTGCTCGACGAAAAAGCAGCTTTTTACAACCGTCCCTTTTTTATTGAAACGGATCCCATTGCTGTTCCGCACCGTTTTTCCCGTAAGGAAGACATTGAAATTGCCGCATTTCTGGTGGCCACTATTGCCTGGGGGCAGCGTAAATCGATCATCCAGAATGGCATGCGGTTAATGGAACTCATGGACTGGCAGCCGGCCGATTTTGTAAGGAATTTTTCGGAGAGTGATCTTAGACCATTTGCCCGCTTTGTGCACCGCACCTTCAATTATGCCGACCTGGAATTTTTTCTTTTTTCACTCAAAAATATTTACCAGGAGCATAGTAGTCTGGAGCAATGTTTTACAAAACCCTACCTGCAAAATATGGATGTGAAGGATGCCATCACGGGTTTCAGGAGGGTGTTTTTCGACATTCCGCATCTGCCCCGTACCCAAAAGCACGTGAGCAATCCCGACACAGGGGCTTCGGCTAAAAGGCTGAATCTGTTTCTGCGCTGGATGGTGAGGAAAGACGATACCGGCGTGGATTTTGGCCTGTGGGATGCCATAGCACCCGCACACCTCTATTGTCCGCTCGACCTGCATTCTGGCCGTGTTGCGCGAAGGCTGGGTTTGCTTCAGCGAAAGCAAAACGACTGGAAAGCGGTGGAAGAACTCACTGATAACCTGCGAAAATTAAACCAGGAAGACCCGGTTCTTTACGATTTTGCCTTGTTTGGAATGGGAGTGTTTGAAGATGTGAACATGTGAAAATGAGCAGTGAGAGATGAGAAGATAAGAAATTTAAAAAAACTGGGATGGAGCACAACCCGCAGATTCTTCTCGATATAATAAAAACGCCCATGCCATTTGGCAAGTTCAAGGGCCGGTTGATCTGCGATTTGCCGGTTTCTTACCTGGAGTGGTTTCAACGAAAAGGTTTTCCTGAGGGAAAGCTGGGCATGCTGTTGCAGACTATCTATGAAATTAAGAGCAATGGACTGGAAGATTTGCTCAGGCCACTAAGAAAGAACTATTAGCACTGATAACATTTGATTGGGTAACCATGGAAACGGCCAGACTGAGCGAAATAAAACGGGCACTTTCAACCCTGACGCACAAGGAGATTATGAACATTTGCGTGCGTTTGGCAAGGTATCGCAAAGAAAATAAGGAACTAATCTACTATCTTATTTTTGATGCAGATGACCATGCCCTTTTCATTAAACAGGTGAAAGCTGAAATAGATCATCAGTTCTCCCAGATGAATCTGTCCAGCATTTACCTTGCAAAAAAGACCATCCGCAAAGTATTGAGCACCACAAACAAGTACATAAAATTCTCAGGCTCAAAACAAATTGAGGTGGAGTTACTGCTGTACTTCTGCCAGTGCTTAAAAAATTCCGGACTACCCTTTAAGCAATACCCTGTTACGGAAAATCTGTATAACAGGCAGTTACTCAAAATAAAAGGTGCAATGCAAAGCCTGCATGAAGACCTGCAGTTTGATTATGGAAAGATACTGGAGAAACTTTAACAGAATTCCATACATTTGTTAAAACCAAATTTCCAAAAACCTACTTTATGCAACCACTTTCAAGCAAAGCACTTTGCCTGATGCTTTTTTTGGCTGTGCTTACCATCTCTGCTGGCATGGCCCAGTCGTACTACACGCCAAAACAGCTCGTCAGCGAATTTGAAACCCTTGCCAGGGGCAATGCAGGCAAGGCAAAGATGCACCAGATCGCCGTTTCGCCGGGGGGACATCCGGTAATTGTTTTAGAAATAGGCACCGAAGTAAACCGGAATGAAAAACTTAAACCGGCCATTTTTGTTGCAGCTAATCCTGAAGGAACCAATCCCCTATCGAGCTATGCTGCAGTTAAACTGGCGAAGCAGTTGGTAGGAAACGACCAGCATCTGAATCATACCTGGTATATCTTACCAGTGTTAAATCCCGACGCCCTTGCACGCTACTTTCACAAGGTTAAATGGGAGAACCCCCGCAACGACATGAAGGTGAACGACGACATGGACGATGCCGTTGATGAGGACGGTCCCAACGATCTGAACAGGGATGGCTTCATTACCGATATGCGCGTTCGCGATCCGCAGGCAGTGTGGATCGTTGACCAGGGTGAGCCCCGTTTGATGCGCAGGGCCGACCGCACCAAGGGCGAAAGAGGGGTTTTTACCCTTTATCTTGAAGGCACCGACGACGATGGCGATGGCCAGTACAACGAAGATCCTCCCGGAGGCGTAAATACCGGTGTCAACTTTCCACACCTTTTCAAACCGTTTACGCCAACCGGCGGCATGTGGCCGGGTAGTACCCCCGAAGTTTACGGAACCATGAGATTTATCTTCGACCGGCCTGAGATTGCCGCGACCTTTACTTTTGGCAGCACCAATTTTGCTTTGGTACCACCCGAAGGCGGCCGAAGGGGACAGGCAGATTTTGACAACATTACCATTCCTGATGAAATGGCTGAGGCATTCGGCGTAGATAAGTCAAAAAAATATACCATGGATGAGATCATTGAGCTGTTGCAACCAATGGTGCCACCCGGGGTGGAATTAACCCCGGCTATGGTGGCCAGCTTTCTCGGCCTGGGAGGCGTGGTAAACCCTCTGCCCGAAGACCTGGCATGGTACAAGGAACTATCGGAGCAATACCTCGAATACCTGAAAAAGGCCAATTTCAGCACCGACCGCCTTGAGCCAGAAAAGGCAAAGGACGGTTCATTTGAGCTCTGGTCGTACTATCACCTGGGCGTTCCAACCTTCAGCTTTAACTTTTTCACCCTTCCAAAGGCAAAAGACGAAAAGGCTGAATCTTCAGGGATTACCATCGATCAATTAGAGAACATGACCTCTGAAGAATTTATCGAACTTGGCGAGGATAAGATCAATGCTTTTCTGAAGGAAAATAAAGCCCCTGAGCAGTTTAAAGCCCAGCAGGTGATCGGAATGCTCAGGTCAGGGCAGACCACTCCACGGCAAATGGCCGCCATGATGAAGAGCATGCCCAGGCCGCCCAAGCCATCGGAGGTCGATCCCAAATTGAAAGCCTTGCTGGCCTATAGCGATAATGTGCTGGGTGGCAAGGGTTATGTAAACTGGCAGCCCTATCAGCATCCTACCCTCGGTGCAGTAGAAATCGGTGGTCCGGTACCATACGTGTTTACCACACCTCCTGCCGAAGCAGCCGATTCGCTTATCGATGTGCAACTTCCCTGGGTTTTTACCCTGGTCGAAAAGCTGCCAAAACTGGCCATTTCTGATTACAAGGTAAAAAGCCTGGGCGCAGATGTTTACCAACTGGAGATATGGGTTGAAAATACCAATTACCTCCCTTTTCCTACAGCAATGGGAAAGCGCAACAATCAACCAGCTCCTGCGGTGCTGTTGCTCGAGTCGGATGGGCTTGAAATCTTGCAGGGACTGAGCCGCACACCCATTCGTTCAGTGGATGGTCTGTCTTTTGTTAAGCTCTCCTTTGTTATTAGGATGACCAAAGGAAAAACCATTCGAGCCAGGCTGGAGTCGAAATCAGTTGGCCACGACAGCAAGGAGATCAGGCTTTAATCAACCCAAAAAGTGAAAAAGATGAACAGGATATTTGCATTAATAATCGCCCTATTTATTTCAGGCTCTGCTATGAGCCAGATAAGCGTTCCGCTTCGGTTTGACAAGTACCACACCTATGCCGAAGTAAACGAGGCCATTAAAGCCCTGAACCGGACCTACCCGAGCATCACCAAAGCTGTTTTGGTTGGTAAAACTGAAGAGAACCGCGAGATATGGGCCCTTGAGATCAACAATCCGCAAACCGGCAATGCCCTCGACAAGCCCGGTGTTTATGCCGATGGCAATATACACGGAAATGAGATACAGGCAGCCGAAGTGGTGCTTTACCTGGCCGATTACCTCCTTAAAAATTACGGCAAGATTCCAGAAATAACCAAAACGGTCGACCGTAACGCCTTTTACCTGATTCCGATAGTGAACCCCGATGGTCGCTACCATTTCATGGAGGGGGGCAGCAGCATGAACAATAACAGGAGCCTTCGGATCCCGCGCGACGACGACAAAGATGGACTTTTTGATGAGGATGGACCCAACGACCTGGATGGTGATGGCAATATCAGCCAGATGCGGATACGTGACCCTCATGGGATGTACCGCACCGATCCCAACGAGCCCAGGCTCATGATCCGTGTGAAGGAAGGTGAGCAGGGCGAATGGACCCTGCTGGGAAATGAGGGTATCGATGTTGATAAGGATGGACGCCTGAATGAGGATGCCGAAGGCTATGTGGATCCCAACCGCAACTGGGGCTCCAACTGGCAACCCGATTACGTGCAGAGTGGTTCCGGAAGTTTCCCCTTTGAAGGGGTTGGCTTGAAAGCCATTGCCGAATACATGCACGAAAGATCAAATATTATTGTTGTTTACGCCTTTCATAATTACGGCGGAATGTTCCTGCGCGGACCGGGCAGTAAATTCCAGGCCCCGTATTCTCCCATGGATGTGGCCATTTACGATATCCTGGGGAAGCATGCCGAGAAAATGGTGCCGGGCTACCGCTATCTGATCTCCTGGCAGGACCTGTATACCACTTTTGGCGATTTTACCGACTTCACCCACAACACATTCGGGGCTTACAGTTTTGTGGGCGAGCTGTATATGACTTCGCAAGAGACCTACTCAAAGGAAGTTCAGCAAGTGGAGGAGGGCTTTTCCTGGCAGGGTCCGGCAAACAACGAAAGGGAAATAGAGCGGCTGAAGTTTAACGACCAACTGGCCCACGGCACCCTTTTTAAGGACTGGACACCTTTTAACCATCCCGACTATGGTGAAATTGAGATCGGGGGCTGGATCAAGTACAGTACCCGAATGCCTCATCCTTTCATGCTGCAGGAGATGGCACACCGAAATGCTGCGGCTGTGATCTATGCCGCCACACAGACCCCCGAAATTGAACTGGAGCTTATCAGGGTGAGAAGGCTTGAAGGAAGACTTTACGAGGTGGATGTGAGGGTTAAAAACAGCAACGTCATTCCCTCCATGAGCTATCATGCCGTGCAGCGCAAGCTTTATCCAATGGATATTCTGAAGGTAAGCGGTGCCAGCGTGGTTGCCGGTGGCCAAATTACCGACCGCCACAACAACAAGGTAAATTACAAGATTCATCGGCCTGAAGTGCAATTCCTCCAGGTACCAGGAAATGGCATTGCTGAGTTCCGCTTTCTGGTGGAAGGCTCCGGAAACATTGACCTTACCTACGAATCGGTAAAAGCCGGTAAAAAAAGGCTGAAGGTAAGTTTGAGGTAGGCAACTGACTATTCACCACAACGGTTTGCGTATAAACGCAGGAGCGGTTCTATTTACTTACCTTTCAATTTAGTACTTCACTTTATTAAAAGACCAAGCTTTTAAATTTAGCATCGAACCCGCTCTTGCGTTTATACGATGTTATGCGGACGGCTTTATTTCTATTTCACTTTTTAAATTGATTTTGATTGAATCTACTGAGTGAGTAGATTCTATGTTTATTCTTTATCATTCTCAAGCTCTGTCAATTTTCTTCTCGACCCTTCATTTTCTTGAATAGATAAGGCTTTTTTATACTGAAGTATCGCATTTTCAGAATCTTTTACAGCCACATAATAATCACCATAAGAGTCATAGACATTATAACTTTCGGGATAATTGTCTACATTTAACTTAAACAGACGCTCTGCTGTTTTGTATATTTTCCTTCCCAAAAAATCATAACCCATGAAATTGATTTCTATTTCATCGGGTTTGATTTGGTAGCCCATTTTTTGAGAAACTTTGGCAAAATGGTTTTGGTATTTATCAGCTATAACACCAGTAGAATCTGTGAAATCTTTCATGGTTAATTTTAATGGGTAAAAATCGAAGAAAAAGCGCAAAGCATCGTATACAGTAATGAGCGGCACAGAGCCGTGCGTGTCATTGGCGTAGTATTTGCCACGGTACTTTAAGCCATTTTGTTTGTTTTTTTCAAAAGCGGCTTGCAATGTTAAAATGGAACGAATATGTTCTGTAGCTTTTGCAGTATCTTTTTGTACCTTTTTAAAATCTATTCCTTCCTCCAATGTGTTGGCAATGCCCAGATACAAGGATTTCTCTTCAAATTTCCTTTCCGCCAGTGCTTTTTCGGTTTGTTTCAGAAGCGTTTGATTATCCCACCACATGCTTGGGTCAATGCAGATATAAGCATTGAACAAATGGGTGTGGTGGGTAAAAGTTTGCATCACCGCTAAGCCTCCGAAAGAATGCCCAATAAGCATTTTATAAGGTGCTGTTGGGTAATTTGCTTCGATATGCGGCATCAATTCTTTTTCCAAAAAAGCAATGAAGTTTTCGCCACCGCCCGATGATTTTAAAGCAGTGCTATCCATTAAAGGTAGATAAGCATCAATATGAGTAGGTGTGAGGTCTCTAGTTCGGTCGGTGTTAGGAATGCCTACCACAATCATTTTGGGACACATCATATTGCCATTGATGGTGCTCAATTGCTGAATCATGCCTACTAGGGATGAAAAATGCCCATCCCCGTCCAATACATACACCACAGGATAACGCTCTTTGCTGTTTGCGGCTTCATCAGGCACATGTACCCAGATTTTTCTTTGTTCGCCCAATATTTTGGATTGAACGCTGTCGGTCTTGCCGATGACAATATTATCTTTATCTACTTTTCCTTGGGAAAAAGCATGATTGGTTAAAAGGCAAAAAACGAGAAAGAAGATTGTATTTTTCATTTTACAATAGTTTTTGATTTTAAGGTGTCTTCTTTTTTTATGCTGCCGCATAACTCGGTTATACCCTTACCCAAAGGTTGGGTTATACACCCAAAACTGGGAGGAAAACCCAACCCTAAAGTTGTTTATCTGCACAAATCTAAAAAATATTTTTATCCTTTCTGTTTCAAGTGTTTAAAAATACTCTTGGTTTTGTTTTGTTCCGGCCAGAAGGGTTGTTCTCTTTGCTGCAATTGAACTTCAAGCCCGTTTTTTCCCTACCTTCGCAATCTGAAACCCTGCTTTAGAAAGTACCATGCGCATTGACATTCTGACCATTTTTCCTGAGATGTTCCAGGGGCCTTTTTCGCACTCCATCATAAAGAGGGCGGTTGAGAAAGGCCTGGCCGAGATCCACCTGCACGATATTCGCGATTACTCTGTTAGCAAGCATAAAAATGTGGACGATTACCCCTTTGGGGGCGGGGCTGGAATGGTGATGATGATAGAACCCATCGACCGCTGCATTTCGAAGCTAAAAAGCGAACGCCTCTACGATGAGGTGATCTATCTCAGCCCCGATGGGGAAAAGCTTACCCAGCCAATAGCCAACAACTTGTCGACCATGGGCAACCTGGTATTGCTTTGCGGACACTATAAGGGCGTAGACGAACGGGTGCGCGATCATTTCATTACGCGCGAGATTTCGGTGGGCGACTATGTGCTTTCGGGGGGCGAGCTGGCTGCGGCCATCGTGGCCGATGCGGTGATTCGCTTGTTGCCCGGCGTATTGGGCGATGAAACATCGGCGCTGTCCGACAGTTTCCAGGACGGGCTGCTCTCGCCGCCGGTATATACCCGCCCGGCCGAATACAAGGGCTGGAAAGTGCCCGATGTGCTGCTCTCAGGCCACGACAGAAAAATCCATGAATGGCGGCACGAACAGGCCATCAATCGCACCAGGGAGAGAAGACCGGATCTTTTGAATGATGATTTATGATTGATGATTAAGGATTTTTGACCTTGGTGCTTGAAAAGAGGTAGTTGAAGATTATTGATTTAAGAACAAGGATTACCTTCGGTGAGCTCTCCGCTGGCTAGCGGATCGGTTAACGAATGCAGATTTAAGAATTTCAAGAAATAACTGAGTACGAACTCCCCCTTTGGAGGGGGCTGGGGGAGGTCTCTGATTTCAGATCAACGATTAACGATTAACGATTGAAGATTTTTGATTTCAGGTAGTTATGAAGAGGTGAAGGGAAGGCTTAATCAATGATTTTCAGAATTTACGAATGGATTTCAAAATAATTCTGCAGACCATTTTTTTAATTCAAAATATTTCTCTAAATTTGCACTCCTTTTACGAACACAAGAAAAAATCTTAAATATACCGTACCGATGAACAAGATGGAATTGATCAACTTTGTGCAGGACACCCTGATTGAGCAGAAAGAACACCCTGCATTCAAAGCCGGTGACAACGTAACCGTTCATTATAAAATCAAGGAAGGTAACAAAGAGCGTATTCAGCCTTATCAGGGTGTGGTAATTCAGCGCAGGGGCGCCGGTGCTTCGGAAACCTTCACCGTAAGGAAAATTTCAGGCAACACTGGCGTGGAGAGGATCTTCCCCATCAACTCGCCCTCTATTGAAAAAATTGAACTCAACCGCCGTGGTGTGGTTCGCCGCGCCCGTATCTTTTACCTCCGCGCACTCCGTGGTAAAAAAGCACGTATCAAGGAAAAAAGGATGTAATTGCTCTTATATCCTCACTATATATTTCAGCCCTCTCGCGAGGGCTTTTTTTTTATTTGCCTGCAATGATTAATTTCGCAAAACCATTTGCCAAGAACCATAAAAAATAAAAACCTATCCGTAATGAATAAACTTATCGAATGCGTTCCCAACTTCAGTGAGGGGAGGGACATGGGTATCATAAATCGTATCACCCAGGAGATTGAAGCTGTTGATGGTGTTAAACTGCTTGATGTGGACCCGGGCAAGGCTACCAACCGCACGGTGGTAACCTTTGTGGGCACCCCCGACGAGGTGATCGAAGCAGCTTTTCGTGCCGTTAAAAAAGCCGCCGAGCTGATCGATATGAGCAAGCACAAGGGCGAGCACCCGCGCATGGGCGCCACCGATGTCTGTCCTTTGGTGCCGGTGGCCAACATCAGCATGGAAGAGGTGGTTGAATACGCCCGCAAGCTGGCCGAACGCATTGGAAAAGAATTGAATATACCGGTATACTGTTATGAAAATGCAGCCCTTGAACCCAAGCGCCGCAACCTGGCCAATTGCCGCAGTGGCGAGTACGAAGGCCTGCCCAAAAAGCTGGCCAATCCAGAGTGGAAGCCCGACTTCGGCCCGGCCGAATTTAACGCCCGCGCTGGTGCTACGGCAGTAGGTGCGCGCGACTTCCTGGTGGCATACAACATCAACCTGAACACCACATCCACCCGCCGTGCCAATGCCATTGCCTTCGATGTGCGCGAGAAAGGCCGCGTGAAAAGGGAAGGCAATCCCATTACAGGCAAAATTGTAAAGGACGAAAAAGGCGACCCGGTGAGCATTCCCGGTACCCTCAAGGCCGTAAAGGCCATTGGCTGGTTTATTGAGGAATATGGTGTGGCCCAGATATCCATGAACCTGACCAACATCAGCATTACCCCGGTGCATGTGGCCTTCGATGAGGTCTGCAGCAAAGCCGCAGAGCGTGGCATTCGCGTTACGGGTTCAGAGCTGGTAGGTCTTGTTCCCAAAAAAGCCCTGATCGATGCCGGCAAGTACTTCCTGGCCAAACAAGAGCGTAGTTTGGGCGTTTCCGAGGCTGAGATCATTAAGATTGCTGTAAAATCGCTGGGCTTGGATGAGCTGAAACCATTCAATCCCAAGGAAAAGATCATTGAATACCTGATAGAGGAATCGGCCGGTAAAAAACTGGTGGATATGGACCTGCAGGCCTTTGCCGATGAAACCGCAAGTGAGTCGGTTGCTCCGGGTGGCGGATCGGTTTCAGCTTATGTGGGCGCATTGGGCGTTTCGCTGGGCACCATGGTGGCCAACCTGTCGTCGCACAAGCGGGGCTGGGACGAGCGCTGGGAAGAGTTCAGCAAGTGGGCCGAAAAAGGCCAGGCCATCAAGGATGAGCTCATCTTCCTGGTAGATGAGGACACCCGTGCCTTTAACCGCATCATGGATGCCTTTGGCCTGCCCAAGGGCACCGAAGAAGAGAAAAAGGCAAGAAAAGAGGCCATTCAGGCGGCTACAAAATACGCCATTGAAGTGCCTTTCAGGGTTATGGAAACCGCCTTCAAAGCCATGGACGTAATTGAAGCCATGGTTGAAAAAGGCAATCCCACTTCAGTGACCGATGCCGGCGTTGGCGCCCTCTGCGCGCGCACGGCCGTGATAGGCGCTTACCTCAACGTGAAGGTGAATACCATGGACCTGGAAGACAAGGCATTTGTGAAAGATGTCCTGGAAAAAGCAGAAGAAATACAACTTGCCGCCCGCAAAAAAGAAGATGAGATCGTGAAACTGGTAGAGGAGAGGCTGAAAAGGTAAGGGTTGTCTGCTTCGCATTGTTTAAAGTGTTGTCTGCTTCGCGTTTTCTTTGTTGTCATTGTTATCTGCTTCGCGGTTTCCTTTTTATCCTTATTTCATTTAACATTGACAACCACGACAACCATGACAACTATGACAACTATGATAACCATGACAACAGTTTTAACTTGACAACCATGACAACCCTTTCAATTCCCATTTCCCTACCCACACTGATCATTGACCGGGCCATTGCCACTGCCAATATTGGGCGTATGCTGGCAAAGGCCCGTGTTGCCGGAGCGGTTCTGCGGCCACACTTTAAAACGCATCAGTCGCCCGAGGTGGGTCGCTGGTTCAGGAAGGAAGGAGTGGATCGCATTGCCGTTTCTTCAGTTTCAATGGCCAAAGAATTTGCCGCCAATGGCTGGAAAGACATTATGATCGCCTTTCCGGTGAACCTGCGTGAGATGGATGAGATCAACGGCCTGGCAGCCCACCTGCACCTTGGCCTGGTGGTTTCAGCCCCAGGAGTGATGCCTGCACTTGCCGAATTGTTGCGCGCACCCGCTGATGTGTATTTGAAAATTGATGTGGGAACCCACCGAACCGGTTTTGATCCCCATGAATTGGACGCCATCAAGCAGGCCCTTGAGCAATCTGCCACAAACCCAATGATCACCATCGCCGGACTGGTGGCTCACGCCGGACATACCTATCACGCCAAAAGTCCCAATGAGATTCTGGCCATTCAGAAGGATGCAATGGCTATATTGAATGGCCTGAAAAAGGTACTTTCTCAGAAGTTTCCGCGTTTGCTCATTTCTTGGGGCGATACGCCGTCCTGCTCATTGGCGTCTGAATTTTACGGGGCGGGAGAGTTGCGGCCGGGCAACTTTGTATATTATGACCTGATGCAATGGCAACTTGGAGTTTGCCGGCAAGAAGATATTGCCGCCGTAATGGCTGCACCGGTGGTGGCCTTGCACCCTGAACGCAATGAAATGGTGGTTTACGGTGGTGCCGTGCATTTGTCAAAAGAACAATCTCTTTGCCCCGAAGGCAAACCCCACTATGGTTTGTTGGTATTGCTTGATAATAGCGGCAAATGGTCCTTCCCGGAAAAGCCCTGTTATGTGCGGCGTATTTCGCAGGAACACGGGGTGATCAGCCTTCCGGCAGAAATGATGAAGCAGTTCAAGCCAGGCAACCTGGTTGGAATTGTCCCGGTACATTCGTGCCTGACGGCCGATCTGCTGAAAAATGAAACTATTTTTATCTAGGGCTTAGCACTTTTTCCAATAGTTGAATTGCCCTTTCCAGTGCCAGTTCAATATTGGGACATACATTTTCGTTCCCAAGCATTTTTACTATTCCTTCCTTTTCAAGGTCTTCTCTGGGTTTGGCCTGGAGGCCCGATATCAACACAATTATACCCTGGTTTCGACTGCGCCTGATAAAATTTTTCAGGTTTTTCAGCCCGGTGGAGTCAATAAAGGGTACCCGTCGCATCCTGATAATTCGAATCTTGGGTTTTTGCCCCGACTGCTTTTCGGCTTCCTCAAATTTGTTGGCAATGCCGAAAAAGAAGGGGCCTTTGATCTGAAACACCTCCACCCCGGCGGGAATTTCCAGTGTTTCCTCATCATCCGAGAGGTGCGAGTGTTCATCCTCTACCTGGCTGCTTAGCACCTCAATGTCGGTGGTTTCTGATACCCTTCTTACAAAGAGGAACACCGCCATAAGCAAGCCGAATTGTATAGCCACCGTAAGGTCAATAAAAACAGTAAGCAAAAAGGTGGTGAGCAGCACGGAAATATCACTTTTTGAATTCCGGAAAATGCCCTTGAATGAACGCCACTCGCTCATGTTGTATGCCACAATCACCAATATCCCCGAAAGGGTTGCCAAAGGAATGAGTCTGGCCAGTTTTCCAAGAAAGAGCAGTATGAGCAACAGCACCACCGCATGAATAATTCCTGCCATGGGGGTTTTACCGCCGTTGCGAATATTTACCATGGTACGGGCAATGGCGCCGGTGGCGGGAATTCCGCCAAAAAGGGGTGTAATGATATTAGCCACCCCTTGCGCAATAAGTTCGGTATTTGGGCGGTGGCGGTATCCGGTTGCACCATCGGCAACCATAGCCGAAAGCAGCGACTCAATGGCGCCAAGTATGGCAATGGTAAAAGCGGGCATCAGCAGCATGCGGAAGGTGGAAAAGTCGATGCCCGGAATGCTGGGCGCCGGTATGCCGGCACGGATCTCACCAAACTTGCTGCCAATGGTTTCCACCGGGAGCTGAAAATAATATACGGCCACAGTAGTAATCACAATGGCCACCAAAGAGCCAGGAATTACCTTGTTGATCTTTTGCCAAAGCAGGCTTACTAGCAGGGTGCCCCCGGCAATGGCAAATGCATAGAGATTTACAGTACTTAAGTTCTCAAAATAAAATCCCCATTTCTCCACAAAGCTGGCTGGCACCTCTCCGCCGCCAAGGCCAAAAAAATCCTTAATCTGACTGGAGAAAATGATCACTGCGATGCCACTGGTAAACCCCACCACGATGGGGTAGGGCATAAACTGTATCACGCTGCCCAGCTTCAGAAAGCCCATGGCTACCAGCATAATGCCCGCCATAATGGTGGCAATGATCAGCCCCTGCACCCCAAATTGCTCCACAATGCCGTAAATGATTACAATAAAGGCGCCTGTGGGCCCGCCGATCTGCACCCGACTGCCGCCCAGAAAAGATATCAGAAAACCGGCAATAATGGCTGTAATCATACCCCTTTCGGGGGAAACGCCAGAGGCAATACCAAATGCAATGGCCAGTGGCAGGGCCACAATGCCAACAATAATACCTGCGGTAAGGTCAGAGAAAAAGGTCTTACGGTCGTATTGTTTTATGGTGGTAAAAAACTTTGGTGAAAACATATTTAACGTCGATAAGGTATCTGAAAATGTCGTTAGTTTCTGAATTAAAAAAATTACGATAAAATAAATTTAAAAATCAATGCAAAATTAACTGATTTGTTACGATATTAGCATTTCTAAATGGAAGCCTTTAAAATCCCATTTTAAAAACCAAAATCAAAGCAATGGAACACAGTAGTTTACCCCAACTGTTTGAAGCGAGCGTAAAGAAGTTTCCCGACAATGTTTTGCTTTGGGAGAAAAAAAACACAGAATATCGTGGAACGACCTATAAAGAAGCCCACGAGAGGGTGATGCGCCTGGCCGCAGGTTTCTTAACAATGGGCCTTAAACGGGGCGATCGCGTGGCCCTGATCTCTGAAGGCCGCAACGACTGGGTGGTTGGCGAACTGGCTTTGCTGTTTTGCAATGCAGCAAGTGTGCCCCTGTCAGTAAGGCTCGAAGAACCCGGCGACCTGATTTTCCGTATTACCCATTCAGGCTGCAAAGGGGTGATCGTTTCGGGCAATCACAAAAGCAAGGTGTTCAATATTATTGAGCAGATCAAAACTGTCGAATTTATTTTGTTGCTCGACGCACCCGAAGAAGAAATTACCGACCCGCTTTTGAAGGACAAAGTGGTGGTGATTGATGATCTGCTTGTAAAAGGGGAAGAATTTCTTAAGGAAAATAAGGAGAAACTGGAGGAAGTAAAAAACAGCGTGGGTCCCAACGACTATGCCAATATTTGCTATACTTCAGGAACCACCGCCGATCCAAAGGGTATCGTTCTTACCCACCTCAACTACTTGCGTAATGTGGAGCAAGGAACAGCCATTTTTGACGTGCCTTCGTATTATACTTCCCTGCATATACTGCCATGGGACCATAGCTTTGCCCACACCGTTGGCATTTATGCGCTTATCAGAAACGGTGCAAGTATTGCCTCTGTTAAGGTAGGTAAAACCCTCAACGAAACCTTGCGAAATGTGCCCATAAACATCAGGGAGGTGAGACCCTATTTTCTGCTGAGCGTTCCTTCCCTGGCTAAAAATTTCAGGAAAAATATTGAAAAAGGGGTGAAGGACAAGGGCGCCATTGCCTGGGCACTGTTTAATGCTGGCCTGAAGGTGGCTTATGCTTACAACCTCGAAGGACATAACAAAGGCAAGGGCCTCCGGATTTTGCTCAAACCCATTTACCAGCTGTTTAATGCCATTCTTTTCAATAAGATAAAGGCCAATTTTGGCGGTCGGCTGCGTTTCTTTGTGGGCGGTGGGGCCTTGCTCGACATAGATCTGCAGCGTTTCTATTATGCCATTGGCATTCCAATGTATCAGGGCTACGGACTTACCGAAGCGGCTCCGATAATTTCTTCCAATACGCCCGACTTTCATAAGCTGGGCTCTTCGGGCAAGGTGGTGCCATGGCTCGACCTGAAGATTTGCGATGAAGATGGAGGTGAGCTTCCTATCGGAGAGCAGGGCGAGATCGTTATTCGTGGCGACAATGTAATGGCTGGCTACTGGGCCAACGAAAAAGCCACCCGCGAAACCATTCGCGACGGATGGCTATATACCGGCGATTTGGGCTACCTCGATCAGGATGGATACCTCTATGTGCTGGGCCGCAGCAAGAGCCTGCTCATTGGCAGCGATGGCGAAAAATACAGCCCGGAAGGCATTGAAGAGGCAATGGTAGAGCAAATTCCCTACTTCGATCAGGTTATGCTTTACAACAACCAGAACCAGTATACCGTGGCGCTGGTGGTTGTAAACAAAGCCAAACTGAGGGAGTTTTTGCAAAAGAACAAGCTTGACCCGAAATCTGAGTCGGCCCAGACGGCCGCCCTGATAAAGATGCGCTCGGAAATCGACCGTTTCATGCCCGGCGGAGAGTTTGGCGGCATTTTTCCGGCGCGCTGGCTGCCAGCAGCAGTGGCTTTCCTCGATGAGCCCTTCAGCGATCAAAACAAGCTGATGAACAGCACCATGAAAATCGTAAGGCCAGCTATTGTTAAATACCACAAAGAAGCCCTTGATTTCCTGTTTACGCCCGAAGGCAAGGAACTGATGAATCCCAGCAACAGGGAGGTGGTTTCCCGCCTTGGGTAATTTTCATTTTTGTGGGATGATTTCTTTTCTCCGGCATTTTTGCTGGGGAATGGCCTGATTATGCCGATAATGGGTAATTTTGCCCGTGGAAAAGATTGATTTGAACATACCTTTCGAGATCTCCGGTTTGCGAATCGAGGATTTCACCTATGAACTCCCCCCTGAGCGAATCGCCTCCTTCCCGCTGGAAAAACGCGACCAATCCAGGCTGCTGGTTTGTAAGGAACCAGAAATTACTTCATCTCGCTTTCATAAGCTGGCCGACTTCCTTGAGCCTGGCAGCCTCATGGTGCTGAACAATACCAGGGTAGTGCAGGCCCGCCTGGAGTTTTTCAAGGAAACCGGCGCCCGCATCGAAATTTTCTGCCTCGAGCCACTTACACCTGTAACTGATGTGCAGCAGGCCCTGGGCCATTTGAGCCCTGTAACCTGGCAGTGCCTGGTGGGTAACGCCAAAAAATGGAAAAACGGACAGCTTTCGCTGGAAAATAAAGTAAGCGAACTGAAGCTTTCAGCAGAAATGCTTTCCCGTAAGGGTGAAGAATTTGAAATTGCATTCTCGTGGCAGCCAGGCAGCCTTAGTTTTGGCGAAGTACTAGAGCAGGCCGGAAAAACCCCCCTTCCGCCATACATTACCCGCGAAGCCAGCGAAGGCGACAAAAAAACCTATCAGACCGTTTTTGCCAAAGACGATGGCTCAGTGGCTGCACCTACCGCCGGACTGCATTTTACACCCGAAGTTTTTAAAAGCCTTGGACTGAAAGGCATCGATCACCGGTTTCTTACCCTGCATGTGGGCGCCGGAACCTTTAAGCCGGTATCGTGCCATACTATTGGCGGGCACCAGATGCACAGCGAGCAGTTCCTGGTAGACCGCTCGTTGGTCGAGGCGCTGATTAACCATCAGGGCAAAGTGATTGGCGTGGGCACCACCAGCATGCGCACCCTCGAAAGTCTTTACTGGCTGGGCCTGAAGCTGCTCAACGGCTACCGCCCCGGGAATGACCCCGCCCAGATCGGGCAATGGGAACCCTATTTGCCAGGCCTGAAACCAGAACCAAAAGAAGCCCTTAAAGCAATTATAGACTGGTTCGAAAGAAATGGGGTGAATGCCCTGCAGGGCGAAACATCCCTGATTATTGTTCCGGGCTATAAGTTCAGGTTGGTCGATGTGCTGGTTACCAACTTTCATCAGCCGCGCAGCACACTGCTGTTGCTGGTGGCGGCCTTTGCCGGCCCGGTTTGGAAAGCCGCCTACCAATTTGCATTGAATAACGACTTCCGATTTCTGAGCTATGGCGATAGTTGCCTGTTTTTCAGGAATGAAAAGGAATCTTAAGAAATACTGCCAATATTAACCTAAATCTGTAGCGTTTTGGATATTTTCGGAAAAGCATTCAGGGATTTTCTTAGCGGCGATGTCAAGGCGGTCATAAAGGTTCACCTTGATGTTTCCGAACCTGATGAATTGCCGGTTGCATATTTTTTCCGGTCTTATGACGATATGCCTAAATGGGAGCAGATAGCAATTGACAGCTGTTATGGCCGGGTGCTCGATGCGGGGGCGGGAGCAGGCGCCCATGCTTTGGCATTGCAGCAAAAAGGGCTTGAAGTAGTGGCCCTCGACATTTCCGCAGGAGGAGTGGAGGTGATGAAAGAGTTAGGTGTTAAGAACGCAATCTGCCAGGATTTTTTTCAGTTTCGGGAAAAGGGCTTTGACACCCTGTTATTTCTGATGAATGGCGCAGGCATGGCCGGAAAACTCGAAGGCCTGAAAAAATTATTAAGCCATGCAAAAAAAATGTTGAACCCTAATGGGCAAATACTGATTGAATCCACTGATTTAATCTATCTTTTCGAGGAGGAGGATGGAAGCTACCTGATTCCAATGCAGGAAAATTATTACGGAGAAGTTTCGTACCAACTCGAATACAAAGGCAGAAAGGCCAGACCTTTCCCTTGGCTTTTTGTGGATTTTGACCACCTGGCCGATGCTGCACTAAAGGCGGGTTTTTCTTTTCAGTTGCTCTATGTGGGTGAAACCCACAACTACCTTGCCCGACTGGCGCTTGAATAAGAAAATTATTGCTAAATGCAAAAGAATTTTCAGCGACGCATTGTCAAAACAGATGATGGCTCCCATACCCTCGAACTGGTGGGTATGGACGAGCATTACCATTCCACCTTCGGTGCGGTGCAGGAAAGCAGGCACGTGTTTATTCAACATGGTTTGCTAGCCCTTTCGGGGAAAAATGCGGTGGTGAATATTCTGGAAATTGGTTTTGGCACGGGCCTGAACGCTTTGCTTACGCTTCTGGAGGCCGAAAAAGCGAAACAGCAGGTGGTTTATCATGCCCTGGAACCTTTTCCGCTACAGCGAGAAGAATATGAATTGCTGAACTATCCGGCGCTGATGAAAAAGGAAGGCCTGCAGCAGACTTTCATAAATTTTCACGAAAGTGAATGGGATAATGATATAGAGATTTCACCGGGTTTTACGCTGAGGAAAAAAAGCAGCGGCCTGGGGGAAGCAAACTTGCCAGCCAATTTTTTTCACCTCGTTTATTTCGATGCTTTTGGGCCCGACACACAGCCTGAACTCTGGACCCAACCCATGTTTGAAAAGCTATTTTTGGCAATGACGGCCGGCGGCATACTCACCACCTATTGTGCCAAGGGCAGCGTAAGAAGAGCCATGAAAGCCAGCGGCCTGGCCGTAGAAAAACTGCCCGGCCCGCCTGGAAAGCGCGAAATGACAAGGGCAGTAAAGCGGTGAAGAAAAGAAGTTGAAAAAATGTTGGTGGGGGGAGGAGGATTCGAACCTCCGAAGGCTTAGCCAACAGATTTACAGTCTGCCCCATTTGACCGCTCTGGAATCCCCCCATTAAATTAAAATCGTCCCGCAAGGGGAGTGCAAAAATAACAAAAATACTTTTGCAACAGATTTATTTCCCTTTTTCAGGGAAATTTAAAGCGGAATATTCCCATGCTTCTTTGGCGGAGATGTTTCGCGTTTGTTCTCGCACATTTCCAGCGCCTGGATAAGCTTTAGCCTGGTTTGGCTCGGGTGGATCACCTCATCAATATAGCCCAGGCCGGCAGCCTTGAAGGGTGTGCAGAAAGTGTTTTTGTAATCCTCAACAGCCTTTGCCTTACCTGCCTCATCCAGTTTGTCGCGATACAGGATGTTCACTGCCCCATCAGGCCCCATCACGGCAATTTCGGCGGTTGGGTAGCTGTAGTTTACATCGCCGCCCAGGTGCTTGCTCGACATCACAATATAGGCTCCGCCATAGGCCTTTCGGGTAACTACCGAAATCTTTGGCACAGTGGCTTCCGCGTAAGCATAAAGCAACTTGGCGCCGTGCTTTATTATACCACCAAATTCCTGGTCGGTACCCGGCAGAAATCCCGGCACATCCTCAAAAGTGATGAGCGGAATATTGAATGAGTCGCAAAACCTTACAAAACGAGAAGCTTTAAGTGAAGCATCAATGTCAATAACTCCGGCCAGCATGGCAGGCTGGTTGGCCACAATACCCACGGGTTTGCCGTAAAGGCGCGCAAAACCAACAATAATATTCTGTGCATAATGTTGCTGCACCTCAAAAAAGTTATGATCATCAACCACGGTGGTAATGATCTCCTTCATGTCGTAAGGCTTATTCGGGTCCTCGGGTATGAGGTCGGTGAGCTTGTCGTCCTGCCGGTGGGCCGAGTCGGTACATGGCTTCACGGGCGGGTCTTCCATGTTGTTTGATGGCAGGAAGCTAAGCAGCTCCCTAATCATCATCATGGCCTGCTGGTCGTCGTCAGCGGTAAAGTGGGCCACCCCGCTCTTGGTGTTGTGGGTCATGGCTCCGCCCAGCTCTTCCTTGGTCACCTCTTCGTGGGTAACGGTCTTGATCACATCGGGGCCGGTCACAAACATATAGCTGGTTTTCCTGGTCATGAAAATGAAATCGGTGATGGCCGGCGAATACACAGCGCCACCGGCACAAGGCCCCAGAATGGCCGATATTTGCGGCACCACGCCGCTGGCCTGCACGTTGCGGTAAAAAATGTCGCCATAACCGGCAAGACTCTCCACACCCTCCTGAATACGAGCCCCGCCACTGTCGTTCAGACCAATGATGGGCGCTCCCATTTTCATGGCAAGTTCCATCACCTTTATGATCTTGTTGGCATTGGTGCGGCTGAGCGAGCCTCCGAACACCGTGAAATCCTGTGCAAAGACATACACCAGGCGGCCATCGATCTTACCATGACCGGTCACAATACCATCGCCCGGAATCTTTTGCTTCTCCATGCCAAAGTCGGTGCATTTGTGCACTACGAATTTGTCAAGTTCTACAAAGGTTTTTGGGTCGAGCAGGTCTTTGATGCGCTCGCGGGCGGTTTTGCGGCCCGACTCGTGAATTTTTGCAATTCGCTCTTCGCCGCCGCCAAGCTCTGCGGCAAGGTTCTTATTCTCAAGTTCTTTGTATTTTTCTTTCAATGACATATCTTGTATTTTTATTCTTGCTTATCAAATTCAATTACAACCAGCGGCTGCCTGGCCTCAACGGTTTGCCCGTCAGAAACTTTTACGTCGGCAATCGTTCCGGCCTTCTTGGCCTTGAACTCGCTTTCCATTTTCATGGCTGAAATGATGATAACTGTTTGTCCGGCTTCCACTTTATCACCTTTCTCAACAAATACCTTTACCACTTTGCCCGGAATGGGAGCCTTAATAACGTTATCGCCATCGTCGTCAAGGGCTTTGTTGCGGCTGGCCAGGTATTTTGATTCGGCATCGATAATTTCCACTTCATAAGTGGTCTTCAAGGTGTTCACAAGGTATTTTTTTACGCCGCTTACTGGTATGAGCTCAATGTTGAACGATCTGTTCTGGTAAATTACGGAATAACTGCCTTCACTTACCTTCACAAAATCAAGCTCAAACTCTTTTCCGTCAAGCGCCACCAGGAGCTTGTTGTCTTGCCTGCTAAGCAGTTCAACTTTGGCAATCCTGTCATTTAGTTTTACTTCGAATGGCATAATGTCTGCTTAAAGTTTCAATATATTTCTTACCCGGTTATAATCCTTCCAGTTGTTTTTCAGGGCGGTCATTTCCTTTGGGCTTGCCTTTTCCATTTTGTCAAGGTACTCGATAAACGTGGTAATGATTACCATATCATCGCAGGTTTCGCCACACGGTTTTTCCTCCATTAAAAAGTCCATATTCTCTTCAATAAAGTGTGTGGTGTAGTTGCCTTTAACAAAATCGTCGGCCAGGGTAATGCGCTCAAGAAATTTCAGGTTATTCTTTACTCCATTAATTTTAAACTCCTTGATTGCCCTTCTGATCCGCTCAATGGCTTCCTGGCGATTGCGACCCCAAACGATGAGTTTGGCAATGAGCGGGTCGTAGTAAAGCGGAATCTCAAAGCCTTCGTAAATGTAGCCGTCCACACGCACGCCCACGCCGTAGGGAATATCGATATGGGTCACCTTACCCGGTGCAGGCATAAAATTGTTGTCGGGGTCTTCTGCATACACGCGGCACTCAATGGCATGGCCGCTCTGCCTTAATTCGTCCTGGGTATAGGTTAGCGGCAGGCCGTTGGCAATATTGATCTGCTCTTTAACCAGGTCAACGCCGACCACACGCTCGGTAATGGGATGCTCCACCTGCAGGCGGGTGTTCATTTCCAGGAAGTAGTAGTTCAAGTCTTTATCCACTATAAACTCAATGGTGCCGGCCCCTTCGTAATTCACGGCCTTAGCTGCGGCCACGGCATATTCGCCCATTTCGGCCCTTTTTTCAGGGGTGAGGATAGGCGAAGGCGCCTCTTCAATGATCTTTTGGTGGCGGCGCTGCACCGAGCACTCGCGCTCAAAGAGGTGGATCACATTGCCGTGCTGGTCTGCCAGAATCTGGAATTCAATATGGTGGGGCGATTCGATGTATTTTTCAATAAAAACCGAATCATCGCCAAAGGCTGACCTCGCCTCAGAGCGGGCTGCACGCAGTGAGCTTTTGATATCCCTCTGGTTTTTAACCAGGCGCATGCCCTTGCCGCCACCGCCGGCCGAAGCCTTGATCATGACCGGCAGCCCGATTTCTTTTATGCTCTTTATAGCTTCGCTTTCGCTGGAAATTTCACCAGGTGTTCCGGGCACCACCGGCACGCCGGCTTCCATCATGGTTTTACGGGCCGTGATCTTATCGCCCATATTGGTTATGGCATAAGGCGAAGGACCAATAAATTTGATTCCCTTTTGCTGGCAACGCTTTGAAAAGCCTGCATTTTCAGATAAAAAGCCGTAGCCCGGGTGTATGGCATCAGCGCCGCTCTTTTTGGCAACCTCAATAATCTTGTTGCGGTTCAGGTACGACTCGAGCGAGGGCGAAGGACCAATGTGGTAAGCCTCGTCTGCATATAACACGTGCATGGCCTTGCGGTCGGCATCAGAATATACCGCTACCGTTTGAATGCCCATTTCGCGACACGAACGCATGATCCGCACTGCAATTTCACCGCGATTGGCCACCAAAACTTTTTTAATCATATGGATATTGGATTGGTTTTTTTAAACTTCGAATTATAAAGTTACTAAACATTTGTTTTAGTTCGAAAATATTTTTTTATTACCTGAAAAATTCAGAACTGACAAGACCAATATTTTGATTGTCATTTTGGCATATATTTGCCTATGGCAGGGCTTTTGACAAAGGTAAACATTCAAATATATAAATATAAAAAATTAATTCTGTTATGATTGAAATAAATCAGGATGCTTTTGAAAAGCTTTTGCAGGAGCACGAAAATGTAGTGTTGGATTTTTACTCAACCGAATGCCCGCCCTGCGAGGCGCTGGCCCCAAAGTTTGAAAGCCTTGGCGAGCTGTATGGAGAAGACATTCACTTTGTAAAAATGTACAGGCAAGGAAACCGTGAGTTGGCGCAGAGACTGGGCGTAATGTCATCGCCCACGCTGTTGTTTTTCAAAAGTGGCAAGCAAGTAGGAGAGGTGTTGAGGGGTGGCATTCGCCGCTCAGAAATAATGCGCAATCTTGACCAAATGCTTCCCGAAAGCCGTGTAAAGGAAATTCATTCAAAAATAAAGCCGGTAACCACCCATACCGAAGCCCTTATATTGGGCGCAGGCCCGGGCGGATTGGCAGCAGCCATTTACCTGGCGCAGGCAAAAGTAGATACCCTGCTGGTTGACCCGCTTTTGCCGGGCGGGCAGGTTTCGACCACCCACCAGGTGAGCAACTACCCGGGTTTTGTTGAACCCCAGCCCGGCTATATGCTGGCCCATTATATGGCCGAGCAGGCAAAGGTTGCCGGTGCAAAATTCAAGGTGGCTGTAGAGATCAGCAAGGTTGATCTGGTAAACAAAGAAGTGCTTATTGATGGCTTTGAAACCCTAAAGGCCAAAAAAATTGTGATTGCTACAGGCGCTTCGCCCAGGTATCTGAACATAGCGGGCGAGAAGGAGTTTTACGGCAAAGGCATTTCGTATTGTGCCACCTGCGATGCAAAGTATTTTCATGATAAAGAAGTAATAATCATTGGCGGCGGCAATACGGCTGTGGAAGAATCGGCCTTTATCTCGAAGTTCGCTTCAAAGATCACCATGGTGCAGCAATTGCCCTATCTTACGGCCAATAAAACGGCCCAGGATGTGGCCCTTGCCGACCCCAAGATCAACATAATTTACGAGCACGAACCGCGAGGATTTTACCGCGATGGCGACAAAATGCTGGTGAAGGTGCAAGACCTCAAATCGGGTGAGCTGAAAGAATTGGTTGGCGATGGGGTGTTCGTTTTTGTAGGTATGAAACCCAACCTCGACCTGATCACTGATGACCTGGAAAAGGACCAGTGGGGTTACATTAAAACCGACGACGAAATGCGCACCAGCATTCCGGGCGTATATGCCGTGGGCGATGTGATCAGCAAGAAATACCGACAGATCACCACCGCCGTAGCCGATGGAACCATTGCTTCCATTGCCCTGGCCAAGGAACTGGAATAAAAGGGGTAGGGACAAGTCAGGATTAAAATGCAAGAGCAGGGCAGGTTTAATATACAGGGACAGCTCGGGTTTAAAAAGTAGGGACAGGTCGCGACCTGTCCCTAACCTTTAACATTATGACCTGTCCCTAACCTTTAACATTATGACCTGTCCCTACCCATTATTCATTATGATAACCTTCGTTTCGGATTATGGTAAAAGCGCGGTAAAGTTGTTCCACAAAGAACAGACGAACCATTTGGTGCGAAAAGGTCATTTTCGAAAGTGATAGTTTCAGTTGGGCTTTGGCTTTCACGGTTTCATCAAAACCCCAGGCGCCGCCCACCACAAACAAAAGGTTTTTGGTTGACTGGTTGAGCCTTTGCTGGATAAAGGCGGCAAATTCGACGGAAGTGAAGGTTTTCCCTTTCTCATCGAGTAACACAGAGAAGTCGGCCTTGTCCATTTGTTGCAAAATCACTTCGGCCTCTTTTTGCATGAGCTGGGCAGGGGGAAATGACTGGAATTTTCGGGCAAGGCTATGCTCCAGCACTTCGAATGTGGTGTAATGCGCCAGGCGCTTCAGGAATTTCTCAATGCCTTCGCGCAGATAAGCATCATCGGTTTTGCCAATGGTAAGTAAGGTAATCTTCATTGCTTTGTTTTTTTTGCCCCCATTTTATTTGGTTCAGAATGTGGGTTTTGCAAAGGCACGCATTTTGCATTATCTTTGTTACTGAAATTAAAAGGCGCCTCAAATTTTTTACAATAATAATTGATTTGGTTCAGTTTTTGCAAAGCTATTGCCGAATTTACTCTTGATCATGAAAAAGACGCTTACCCATATTGTTTTTCTCGGCATTATCTTTTTATTGCAGGCTTCTATGGCTTTTTCTCAAACCGACAGCATGGCCCGTGAAATAGCCCAGGCCATCCGCCAGGGAAATGCCCGCGAGGTGGCCAAACACTTTGGTCAGAATGTTGACCTGACGCTTCCTGGCAGTGAAGGTACTTTCAGTAAGTCGCAGGCCGAAGTAATTCTCCGTAATTTCTTTTCGCGCAACGTGCCCACAGCCCTCTCCATTCCCCATCAGGGTACTTCGCGCGACGGTTCCATTTACGTGATTGGAACCCTGCAGACCAGGGGAGGACAAAGCTACCGGACCTATTTCCTGCTGAAAAAGGTTTCAGATAATTTCCAGTTACACCAGATTCAATTCGAACCGCAGTAGGTGCGGATGGGGTTTGTATTGGATAACTTGATGGCCGAAAGGCCATTTTTTATTCCTCCCTTTAAGCATAAACCCTTGCCAGTTTTTTATTGCTGAACCGGGCTTTCTTTTTACTATATTTATATTTTTGTGTATTAACAAGTGAACTCAGGTTAGAGTGCCAAACTTTCCAACCCCTTTTTGAATGTTTACACTTGAAATTGCAATTGTTCTTGTAGTGCTGCTTGGGGCAGTAATTCTTTTCGCCACCGAGCGCTATCCTGTTGATGTGGTGGCCATAATTGCCATGTCGGTGCTGGTAATTACTGGAGTTATCACGCCCGAGCAGGGTGTTTCAGGCTTCAGCAATTCGGCCACCATAACCGTGGCGGCCATGTTTATTCTGAGCGCGGCCCTTTTTAAGTCGGGTGCTGTGGTTGGTATAGGAAAGAAGATGGCCCAGCTTTTCAAGTATAATTTTTGGGTAGGGGTGTTTGTCCTTATGCTTACTGTTGCCACCATTTCTGCCTTTATTAACAATACCCCGGTGGTGGCTATCTTTATTCCCATCCTTGCGGGAGCCGCTGCCAGTTCAAAAAAAAACCTTGCCAAGATGCTGATGCCGCTTTCCTATGCATCAATGTTTGGAGGGGTTTGCACACTAATTGGCACTTCAACCAATATTCTGGTCAGCGGCATTGCTGCCGATAATGGGTTAGAGCCGTTTGGCATGTTTGAAATGTCGAAAATGGGTTTGATCTTTCTGGCGGTAGGGCTGGTTTATATGATGCTGGTTGGCATTCGCCTGATCCCTGACCGGGGCTACAGTGGTGGGCTGGTAAAGAAATTCGGTATGGGCGAATATCTTACCGAAATAGTATTGTTGAAAAAGGCACCTTCGGTTGGTAAAACCATTGCAGAATCGCCCCTGGTTAAATTGCTGGAGATCGATATCCTTGAAGTAAATAAAAAGGGCCAGCACTTTATTATGCCAAGCGGCGATATGCTGCTTGAGGAGGGAGATATACTTAAGGTACGCTGCGATGTGGAGAAGATCAAAACCCTGAAGGAAAGGCAGGGGATTGCCTTGAAAACAGATGTTAAATTCAGCGAATTGAAACCTTCGAATTCTGGATCGAATGTTGAGCAGGAGAAACTCGTACTTGTTGAAGCAGTTATAGCCCCCAATAGCCATTTTGAAGGCAAAACCGTGAAACAGATTGGGTTTCGTCAGCGCTATGGGGCAACAGTACTGGCAATTCGTCACAGAGGTGAGGTAATGCGCGATAAGGTCGCCACAACCGTTCTGCGCTCGGGTGATACCCTGCTGATCGAAGTGGACCCTGACAAACTGCCCTTTTTGCAGCAACTGCAGCTTCGCGGCCGTAACACCTTTTTGATCGTTTCGGAGGTTGACTTTCCCAAGTTTAAAAAGGAAAAGATATATACAGTAGTTATTACACTCGTTGCAATTATTGCTGTTGCCTCACTGGAGATTTTGCCAATAATGGTGGCCGCATTGATAGGGTGTATGTTCCTTGTTGTTACAAAATGCATTAGCATGGAAGAAGCCTACCAGGCCATCGACTGGAAGGTGATTTTCCTGCTTGCTGGTGCCATGAGTATGGGTGTGGCTCTCGACCGCAGCGGGGCAGCCGCCCTTTTAAGTGGTTTTCTGATCGATATTGTTGGCGGCCTTGGGCCCATCGCGATAGTATCAGTACTATACCTGATAACCTCACTGCTTACCGAAACCATGAGCAACAACGCCAGCGCAGTGCTGCTGGCTCCCATTGCCATAGCCGCCGCCATTACCATGGAGGTCGATGCCAGACCATTCCTTATGGCCATTACCTTTGCGGCTTCCTCCAGCTTTATGACTCCGGTGGGCTATCAAACCAACACCATGATTTATGGTGCCGGCGGATTTAAATTCTCGGACTTCCTAAGGGTGGGAACTCCACTCAATATAATATTCTGGATACTTGCCACCTTTCTTATTCCTGTTTTTTTCCCTTTCTAACCAATTAACATATGGAAACCTTAAAAATTTTTTACTTGTCGGCAAGGGAATTTCTCGAACATCCGCTTTTTAAGCTGGGCAACACTGCCTTTACTCTTTCTACCATTCTGTACCTGGTCATTTCAATAACGCTGCTTTTTTATTTGTCGGGCAAATTAAAGAGGCTGCTGCAAAACCGGATTCTTGCCAAATATAATGTGGAAATAGGGGTAAGACAGGCCATTAGTACCATTCTGAGATACGTAATTGTGGTGGTTGGCCTGGTCGTAATCATTCAAACTGCTGGTATTGACCTGAGTTTTATAACTATTCTTGCAGGGGCGCTGGGTGTGGGTATTGGCTTTGGCCTGCAAAATATTACCAATAACTTCGTCAGTGGTATAGTAATTTTAATTGAAAGGCCCGTAAAGGTTGGCGACCGCATTGAGGTAAACACCACTTCTGGCGAAAAAGTAAACGGCGATGTGATCAATATCTCTGCCCGGGCGACCACCATTCTTACCAATGATAACATTGCTATTATTGTTCCCAACTCTAACCTGATTACTTCTGCAGTGATCAACTGGAGCTACAACGACCGCAGGGTTAGGTTTAACTTCGTGGTGCCCGTGCACTACGATGAAGATCCTGAAGTGGTAAAGAAACTCCTTCTCGAAGTGGCCAGGGAGAATGAAGGGGTACTAAAAAATCCAATACCAGATGTTTTGCTTGATGAATTTGCAGACAGCTCCATTAATTATGTGCTGAGGATTTGGACCACACGCTACATTCAAAAGCCTGGGGTGCTGCGCAGCCAGCTGTATTATGCCATTGCGAAGAAATTCCGCGAAAACAATATTACCATACCCTATCATCAGCTCGACCTTTATGTGAAGGAAATGGTGAGTGAGAAACTCAAATCTGGCTTGGATGGGTAGGGTTTTAGGCTAATTCTTAAAGTGCTTTCTTAAGGCTGGCACATTTGCTGAATCAGGCCCGCCATTTTTCGGGTTAATTCCTTACGGGAAAAGTAGTCTATGCCTTCTGAGGTGCAAAGCAGTTTCTGGCTTTGAAAATCGTTGGACCATTTTAAAAGCTGATCTTTCATTTTTTCGGCATTCTGGAACCCACAAACAGCCCCGCTTTGTGTTTGATAAATAATGCTGGCGGTATCGCCGTCTTCTGGTCCAATTACCAAAACAGGCCTTCGCAGGGCCAGGTATTCATAAAGTTTTCCGGGGGTGATGCCCATTACGTTGGGCGTGTCATTAATAGGCAAAAGCAACAGGGCCGATTGGGATGCTCGGGCCAGCGCCTCATCGTGGGGAAGGTAGTCGGTCTTTTCCACGAAAGTGGACAGCCCGTTTTTCTCCAGCGCTTCAACTACCGAAATGTCGGTTTTGCCAATAAGCCTGATGGTGAGTTTGTTTTTGAAAAACGCATTTTCAGCCACCAGTTGGCCAAGTACTTTCCATAAATGGTGGGGGTTGCGGTCGGCATTGAGCGAGCCCAGATGGGTGATGCTGAAGGTATCGTAATTGAATTCAGGCAGGTTTGCGAAATCTTCGGGGTCAAAGCCATTGGTCAGCACTTCTATTTCCCTCTCGTAAAGACTTTTAAGGTCTTCTGCCCAGCTGGGACTAACCGTAACCACCTTGTCGGCATTTTTCAGCACTTGCTTTTCCAGGCGTTTGTGTTTGCGATCGGCACTGTTTGTAAGCATGAGCTGATCGTAAAAATCAATCTGTGTCCAGGGGTCGCGAAAGTCGGCCAGCCAGGGAATGTTCAGCTTCTTTTTTATGCCCAGGGCAATAAGGTGCATGCTGTGGGGCGGCCCGGTCGATACCATGGCGTCCACCGGGTTTTGCCTGAGCCAATGGCTCAAAAATTTTACGGAAGGTCTGATCCAGAATTTGCGTGCATCCGGAATAAAAAGATTGCCGCGCAGCCAGGTGGCCATGCGCTCCGCCATGCCGGGCTTTTTGCTTTCGCTGATGAAACCAGCCTGCACCTTTTCGTGCTTTTTGCGGCCGGTAAAAATCTTATAAACCAGGTAAGGCTCCCAGATTTTGGTTTTCAGCACGGTAATTCCTTCAGGGATATCTTTTTGCAGCGAATGGTCATAACCCGGGTATTCGGGGTTTTCCGGGGTATAGATTACCGGTTCCCATCCAAACTCACGCAAGTATTTGCTGAATTTCAGCCACCGCTGCACCCCAGCTCCTGAGCTGGGTGGCCAGTAATAGCTTATGATCAGCACTTTTTTCAAAGCAGCTTTTTTTAGTTTTCAAGAATCTCGTCGGCGGGGTCATTGCGGTACCTTTTCACCTCTTTTATCACATAAAGGATAATCAAAGCAAGCAACAGGGCGCTGAAAGTCCAGGCAATCTTGCCCCCGGTATAATAGGCGGCAGGACGGAAAACAAACTCAATTTCGCCCTGGCCGGCCGGTATTACCATGCCCCGGAGCAAATAGTTTACCCGGATGAAATCAGCTTCTTCGCCATTTAGGGTGGCTATCCAGCCATCAGGATAATAAATTTCGGAAAATACCGCCAGTTGCTCCGTTGCGGACTGGTAGGAGTACCTGAGCCGGTTGGGCTGATACTCGGTAAGCTCGATGCGGGCAAGGCTGTCGGGTTCAAAGTTCTTGTTTTCCACAAATCCGGCAAAGCGTTTGTCGACTACAGCCTCGGTTCCGGGGTCCATCATGTCCAGGGCCAGGATTTCTTCATCAGCATTCTCAACCACCTGCACCTGGCTGACAAACCAGGCATTACCCAAGGCATTGGGGTTGCGCATTACTTCGGGCTGCCGGTCTTGTCCGGGTACAATAATATACCTGGTGTTGAGCATGTTGAGCACATAAATATTGTCTTCCACAATGTGAAAATCGATAATATCCTGGTATCGCTGCAATTTGGCGCCATGGTACCCGCCAATGGAATTGTGGAACCACGAGGTGGAGGTTTCGTTGAAAGTATTTACGGTGCGGTTGTAAACCCTATAGTGCAGATCGGTGTCCTGCATAATCTGCAAGTTGGCTTGGGTGGGCTGGTAAGGATTCTCGACTACGCGACGCGGCTGAAAGTTGCTGTCGTTGAGGTAGCGCTTGTTTACGGGCCACATGTCGAGGGTTATCAATGCCACAATCAGAATGGCGAAAACAGGTGCCTTTATTTTGCGGAAGGCGAAAAGCAATGCAATGACTCCTGCTGCCAGTGCAAACAGCATGCTGCGCAAGGCATCAGACCTGAAAATTTCAACCCGCGCGTCCGTAAGGCTGGCAAGGAACAAGTTGATTTGTGCGGCGGCCTGCGGGTTCTCTGCCATTTGTCCGGCAAAAAAGTCGGATTCCATCTGGCTTGAAAAACTGAAAAAGGTGGCAGGGGCCAGGTAAAACACAAACGCCATACCAGCCGTCAGGCCGATAGCGGTAAGGAATTCTTTGCCTTTGATGCTCAACAACTCAGGGTTTTTATACAAGCGGTGCATGCCCAGAAATGCCAGGGCAGGAATGGAAAACTCAGCAATGACCAGGGTCATGGATACCGCCCTGAACTTATTGTAGCCCGGCACAAAATCAATGAAGAAATCGGTCAGTGGCATAAAGTTCTTTCCCCAGGCCAGCATAATGGAAAGTATGGTGGCCAATAGCAATCCCCATTTCAGGGCGCCTTTCACATAAAAAATGCCCAGGATAAAAAAGAACAGGACCACGGCTCCCACGTATACCGGACCGGAGGTAAATGGCTGGTCGCCCCAGTAGTGGTTTTGCTGCCCCACAAAATTGCGCATTTGCCTGTCGACATTGCTCATGGCCCGGGTGTTATCGCCCAGGGCGCCGGTGGCTCCTCCCTTTACATTGGGAATGAGCAGCGAAAAGGTTTCGCCTACACCATAGCTCCAGTTGGTAATGTAGTCCTTCGACAGGCCGCTGCTGGGCTCACGGTCGCCAATAGTGAGTTCTGAACCTCCTCGCATGGTTTCTGAGGAATAGGAGTAGGTAGCCCAGAAGTTGCCAATGTTAATGCCTGCTGCAATAACAAGGCCTGCCAGCAAAACGCCCAGCCCCTTAAAAAAGTGCCCTAGGCGGCCTTCCTTCAGGTGTTCATAAAACTCGAAGAGGCCATAAAACAAAACTATCCAAGCCAGGTAATAGGTGATCTGGAAGTGGTTGGCAAACAACTGCAATCCCATGAAAATGGCAAACAGCAATCCTCCTGCTATGCGGTTTCCCCTGAGTGTATAAATGATGGAAGCCATAACAGGGGCCATATAGGCAATGGCCACCGCCTTGGAGTTGTGCCCGGCTTCAACAATAATGAAGTGATAAGACGAGAAGGCGAAGCCAACGGCCCCGGCCAGCGCTACCCAAGGATTTACCTTAAGGAGAAGAAGGAAAATGAAAAAGCCTGCAAAATACAAGAAAATCATGTCGGCCGGGCGGGGCAGCCACAGGGTCATGATTTTATGAAAAAGACCTGCAATGTTATAGGCCCACTCCACCGAAATCTGGAAAGCGGGCATGCCGCCAAACATAGCATTTGTCCAGAGCGCCTCTTCACCGGTCTCCTCGCGAAACTCGACGATTTCTCTTGCCATACCCTGGTAGTTCACGATATCGGGCTGCAGCAGGCGTTTGCCTTCGAGCAGGGGGCTTACGTAAACAATGGTAAGCAGCACAAACAGTACAATGGCAACCAGGTAAGGGCTCAGTTCCTTAAAGGGCGGAAACAGGCTTTTTTTGTTTTCCATGGGATGAATCTTCCTTTGGTTTTATTCTTTAATGTCTTCAAAGTCAGTGTATTCACCAAGGCCTTCGGTGTCGGGCCGAGTAGTATTATCCTTATAGGTGATGGTCATATCACCTTTTTTCTTGCGGTGCTGACTCTCAGCCGCTTGTGGATTCTGTTCGTAAAATTTCTTCTTTGCCCGGTTAAGGTACCATTTAACGATCCAGGGGAAGACATACGCGGTAAGCACCCTGAAGATCAGGTAAACCAGGATAAATGTGCCAATAATTCTAAACATGATTCTGGTGTAAGGGCCGGCTATTATTAAGGAACAACTGCCAGCCTGAAAAACAAGGTGTCAAAGTTACAAAAATTAGCCTATCAGGGGCTTTGGGTTCTTCGCTTTTATGGGTTTCATTTCGATTCCGCAGAAAACCAGCCTGCAATGTATTTCCAGAAGTTGCGGTGAAAGGTTTCGCCCATTTCGCCCGGAAACAAGTCGATGAAGCTTTGCGGATCGGGCTGCTCCGGGCTGAAAGTTATTTTGCTTTCGGGCCGGTAAAGGTCTCGGTATTCGGGGTGAAACTGCACGCCCAGCACATTGGGATAGGAGGTATGTTCAACAGCCTCGGCAATTCGGCCGTCCAACGACCAAGCGGTAACCTTCAGCCCTTTGCCTAACTCTTTGGCTGCCTGGTGGTGCGAACTCCACACGTAGGGCAACTCCCCGATGCCTTCGTTTGCAGAAACCAAATGACCTCCTTCTATGCGAATCTGGTGAGCCGAATAAAAAGACACTTCGTTGTCGAGGCTGTAGTTGCGATAGTAGTTTCGGTGCAGGGTTTGCGGATCTGCTTCCAGGGCAGCTTCCACGTAGGTATGGCCGTAAACTTCGAAAGGAATGTCCTGAATAAGTGTCCCACCCGTGGCCACGTTCATGGTTTGCATGCCAAGGCAAATGCCAAGAATACGATAATCGGGCTTGTCGTCAAGAAAAGGCCTGAATTCCTCATTCTGGGTTCCGCCTAATAAATGAAACATCAGCGAAAGCTCAAGATAATGCCGGTGTGGGTCGGTTACCACCGTAAGCAGGTTCATAGGTTCGCCATAGGTGGCAGGTGGCAGGTCGGGCCCGCCGAAAAATATGATGCCTTCTGATTTTTCAAAGATTTCCCTGAAAAGGGGAGTAGCCTCATTTTCAGCAAATAGATTGTCGGTGCTTAGCCGGGCCGAAATGCCGAGTAAGGTCATTTGCCCCAGCTCTTCTTCTTCAATAAATGCCTGGCTTAAATCAAAGTCGTATGCGGCGCTTTCGTGAAAAACACCCACCACCATGTAGGTTTCGGGTAAGGGAAAAATGCCCTCTTTGGTAAGGAATAGGAAGGTGCGCAGATTGTTTACCGTGGGGTTCATCAGCACCAGGTGCTTTTTGCCGGTCGAAAAGCTTTCTGTAGTTGGATCCGGAGCGGGCGCCTGTTTGCAGGCCTGCACAAAAATGAGAAGAATAAAAAGCCAGCGTAGCGTTTTCATGGGCGTTTGCTTTTTTGATTGTCGATTTTTTGAAAATACCCTTTCAGTGAGCCTGTTTTTTCTTGGCCGCCTTAAAATTAGGATTCTTTTACAAAAAAAGCCCCGAAGGGCATAAAAAAAGATAACCCCAGAACGGAGTTATCTTTTTTGTTGATAAACCTAATTTTTAACCAAAACCTACTTATGAGTCTTTTCATCAGACACGGTCAGCCTTTTGCGGCCTTTGGCCCTGCGGGCTGCCAGCACCCTGCGACCATTTTTGGTGGCCATGCGGCTCTTATAACCGTGCTTGTTTTTTCTTTTTCTTACCGAGGGTTGAAATGTCCGTTTCATTATTCAAAATATTTTTCAGTGCGAATTACTCTGATTGCTGGCCGTTTTCTTTTGCTTTTGAAACGGTTAATGCCCCGCTTCATTTTCAGGACTGCAAAGATAGATAAATTATTTTTTCTGCCAAAAGCTTTTTTAGAAAAAAATCGGCATTTAATAAAAAAGAGAGGAACCGCAACCCAGAGGTCGCAGCTCCTCTCCATTATGTGGAAGAAATTTACTTCTTAGGGGCGTTTTTCAGGGTTTCCACAAGGTAGTCCCAGAACAGTCCAACGGTTGCAATGTTCACTTTTTCGTCGGGTGAGTGGGGGTTGCGAATGGTGGGCCCGAAAGAGATCATGTCGAGGCCGGGGTAGTTTCCGCCCAGGATGCCGCATTCCAGTCCGGCATGAATAACCTTTTGTGCAGGAACCTTGCCGTACTTGTTCTGATACACATCTTTCATGGCCTTCAGGATGGGCGAGTTCACGTTGGGTTTCCAGCCAGGATACGAGCCCGACTGCTTCACCTTGGCACCGGCCATTTTAAAGGTGGCCCGCATCATATTGGCCAGGTCGTCCTTGGCAGAGTCAACAGAGCTGCGCTGCAAGGTGGCAATTTCGATTTTGCCATCGGCCGACTTGATGATGGCCATGTTGGTGCTGGTTTCTACCACCCCGGGCATGTCGCTGATCATGCGCATGGTGCCATTGGGGCAGGCATAGATCACGTTGAGCAGGTTTTTGGTGGTCTTTTTGTTGATAATAAACTCCGGCTTTTGCATCTTGGTGGCCTTCAGGCTCAAATCAGGATCCACATTGCCAAGTTCCTTTTTTACGGTGGTTTCAAGATCGGCTACGAATTTTTCGAAAGCGCCGGCACTCTCTTTTGGTAGGGTAACCACTGCATGGGCTTCACGCGGAATGGCGTTGCGCAGGCTGCCTCCAACGATGGACGAAAGTTCCATTCCCATTTCCTGGTTGGCTTGCCACAGCACACGGTTCAGTATTTTGTTGGCATTGCCACGGCCCAGGTTGATGTCGAGGCCGGAGTGGCCGCCCTTGAGGCCTTTCACTTCCACTTTATAACCCACATGGCCTTCGGGAACAGATTTTTCTTTGTACTTGATCGTCGCAAAGGTGTCGATGCCACCAGCGCAGCCGATATACAGTTCGCCTTCGTCTTCCGAGTCGAGGTTGATCAGGATGTCGCCTTTCAGCAGTCCGCCTTTGAGTTCGAATGCGCCGGTCATGCCGGTTTCTTCATCAATGGTAAGCAGCACTTCAATGGGGCCATGTTCCAGGTCGTTGGCTTGCAGCACTGCCAGGGCAGCGGCTGCACCAATGCCGTTGTCGGCACCCAGGGTGGTGCCTTTGGCTTTTACCCATTCGCCGTCGATCCAGGGCTTAATGGGGTCTTTCTCAAAATCGTGCTGGGTGTCGTTGTTCTTCTGGGGAACCATGTCGAGGTGGCCCTGAAGAATGATGCCCTGGCGGTCTTCCATGCCCGGGGTAGCCGGCTTGCGGATAATCACGTTACCCACATGGTCAACAATGGTTTCCAGACCAAGCTTTTCGCCAAAGTTTTTGGCGTATTCAATGATTTTTTCTTCCTTCTTCGAAGGGTGGGGAATGTTGCAGATATCTTCAAAGATATTCCACAGTGGTTTTGGTTCAAGGTTTTCAAGTACTCTACTCATGTTATTGCTCTTTTAAAATTTCACGAAAAATAATCAGATCCTTGTTGTAAAGATTCGAAAGGAAACGGGTAATGCGGTCTTCGGCGGGTTCAATCTTTTCGCCCAGCTGCTCGCGCATTCTATGGCAAATGGTTCGAACGTTCTGTTTTCCGTCGCAGGCCTGCCAAACGGCCGATCCCAGCTCGTCAAGCGAAAGCTTAATGTATGGGCTTTTGAGCCTGGGCTGCAGAATTTTTCCTGACAGCTTGCCCTGGAAACGTGGAATCAGCACCCTAACGGTGCCGCCTTCTTCCAACTCGTGCCCGTGCATGGGCAGGGGAGTAAGGTCGAGAAAGTTGGCATCTTTCAGAACCTCCCGTCGCTTAAAAAAACCAGCTTTTTTATACATAAGAGCAAAAATAATGTAAAAAAACAAAAGGCTGCCGGCAAGAGCAACCTTTTATCTTTTATTATGTTTCAGCTCAGGATTCAGGCGATAAACTGCGCCGTGTGGTTCTTGGTGTCCACTTTTTCGATCACTTCGGCAATCACTCCTTTTTCGTCAATGATAAAGGTGGTGCGATGAATGCCGTCGAACTCGCGCCCCATAAACTTTTTCGGACCCCAAACGCCAAAAGCTTTCAAAATCTCCTTTTCAGTATCGGCAATCAGGGGGAAAGGCAGCTCGAACTTTTCAATAAACTTCACATGCGATTTTTCGTTGTCGGCACTCACGCCAACTACTTTGTAACCCTGCTTAAGCAGTACATCGTAGTTATCACGCAGGTTACATGCCTGGGCGGTGCAGCCGGGAGTGTTATCCTTGGGATAAAAATACAAAACCAGTTTGCTTCCTTTAAAATCAGCCAGCCCAATGGGATTTCCGTTCTGGTCTTTCCCTTTAAAATCAGGCGCTTTGTCGCCAGGTTTCAAATGTGTCATATCGTTTTGAGTTTTGTAACTTGGTTTTGTCAAAGAAACAGATTTCCGGATTAAAAGTTCACCGCTACGGATTTATGATTGATGATTAATGATTGATGAATTTATTCCTAAACCGAATCCGCTGAAATGTGGATGAGCTCAGCGAAGTTAATCATCAATCCTAAATCCTAAATCATCATTATTTTTTTTGGAAGAACTTACAGGCTTTAGTCAGTGGGCATTCTTCGCACTTGGGCCGGCGGGCCTGGCACACATAGCGGCCATGGAGGATGAGCCAGTGGTGGGCAATGGCAACCTGGTGGGTGGGTATGTGTTTCAGCAGTTGCTTTTCGGTTTCAAGGGGCGTTTTGGCATTGGTGGTAAGGCCGATGCGGGCAGAAACGCGAAAAACGTGGGTGTCAACGGCCAGGGCGGGTTTGTCATACACCACCGAAGCAATCACGTTGGCGGTTTTGCGGCCCACGCCGGGGAGTTTCATCAGTTCATTG